>NZ_PSWB01000062.1:0-689 GCF_002931865.1 Rathayibacter sp. AY1C7
CGCCGGGGCCCCTGACGCCGCTCGGACGCCGCCCACCGTCCAGAAGTCGTCGCACTCGGCCGCGACTGCGACGACTCCCGAGCACTCGCGAGCCCTCACCCCGGAGCCCCCCCACTGTCCAGAACTCGTCGCACTCGGCGTCGACTGCGACGACTCCTGAGCACTCGCGAGCCCTCACACCGAAGCCTCTCCCCCACTGTTCAGAAGTTGTCGCACTCGGCGTCGACTGCGACAACTCTTGAGCACTCGCGAGCCCTCACCCCGGAGCCTCCCCCACCGTCCAGAACTTGTCGCACTCGGCGTCGACTGCGACAACTCTTGAGCACTCGCGAGCCCTCACCCGGAGCCCCTCCCCCCCACTGTCCAGAAGTCGTCGCACTCGGCGTCGACTGCGACAACTCCTGAGCACTCGCGGACCCGCGCACTCGAGCCGGTCGCCACTCCTCCGAAGTCGCCGTACTCGCGCTCCAGTACGGCCGCTTCCGCATGGTCGTGGAGCCGCCGGGCCCGTCCCAGCGGTCGTCGCCGAGTGCGCAGGAGTCGTCGCACTCGAGCTCGGGTTCGACGACTCCTGGACAGTCGCGGGAGCCGGAGGAGAACGGAGCAGGAGCCGGAGGAGAACGGAGCGGGAGCCGGAGGAGAACGGACCTCGAGCCGACGAGCGCCCCCGGACCCGCGAGCACGGCCGC
>NZ_PSWB01000063.1:0-671 GCF_002931865.1 Rathayibacter sp. AY1C7
GGGGTTCAAGATCGGCTGCATCGAGGAGATCGCCTGGCGCAACTCCTGGATCGACGACGCCCGCCTCGCCGAGCTCGCCGCACCGCTGGTCAAGAGCGGGTACGGCGCCTACCTCCAGCAGCTGCCCGCTCTCGCGCGGGGATCATCCTCCGTCTGAGCGCCCACCGGAGTCCGCCCGTGTCGTCGACCGCGACCCGGGCGTCCGACGCCTTTCGTCCCTTCCTCGAACCAGTAGGAGCACTCGTGCGGATCCTCGTCACCGGCGGTGCCGGCTTCATCGGCAGCAACTTCGTCCACCTCACCCTGCGCGAGCGCCCCGACGTCCGGATCACCGTGCTCGACAAGCTCACCTACGCCGGCGACCTCCGCTCGGTGGCGCCGGTGTCGGACCGGATCACCTTCGTCGAGGGCGACGTCGCCGACGCCCCGCTCGTCGACCGGCTGGTCCGGGAGTCGGACCTGGTGGTGCACTTCGCCGCGGAGTCGCACAATGACAACTCGCTGGAGGATCCGGCGCCGTTTCTGGCGACGAACATCCTCGGGACCGCCGCCCTGCTCGAGGCGGTGCGCGCGCACGACGTGCGGTACCACCACATCTCGACGGACGAGGTGTACGGCGACCTCGAGCTCGAGGACCCCGCGCGCTTCACCGAGCACACCCCCTACAACCC
>NZ_PSWB01000008.1:0-125925 GCF_002931865.1 Rathayibacter sp. AY1C7
CCTCTCCCTCCCCGCCGGCTCCGACGGCACGCTCGCCGCGGTCGCCGAGGGCGTCGCTCTCGGCGTCCACCGACGGGGTCGCCTCGTCAGTGGCCTCGGTCTCGGCGGCCTGGACCTCGGGGGCCTCCTCGGCGGGAGCCTCGGGCTCGGACGCCGACGCGGCTCCGGAGCCGTCTCCGATGCGCACCAGCTCGGCGCCGACCTCGACGGTCTCGTCCTCCTGGACGAGGATCTCCTCGATCACTCCCGCGACGGGCGACGGGATCTCGGTGTCGACCTTGTCGGTCGAGACCTCGAGCAGGGGCTCGTCCACCTCGACGCGGTCCCCGACGTTCTTCAGCCAGCGGGTGACCGTTCCTTCCGTGACACTCTCTCCGAGTGCCGGGAGGCTGACGGATTCGCTCATGAGCCTGTCTCCTTAAGACGCTTGTGTTTCGATGTCCAGCTTACTAATGCGGAAGCGGCGGGTCGCCGCACCGCAGTGGTTCTACAGGGCGTGCAGCGGCTTCCCGGCCAGAGCGAGGTGCGCCTCGCCGAGCGCCTCGTTCTGAGTGGGGTGCGCGTGCACGAGGGGTGCGACATCCTCGGGGTGCGCCTCCCAGTTCACGATGAGCTGAGCCTCGCCGATCAGCTCGCCGACGCGGGCTCCGACCATGTGCACGCCGACGACCGGGCCGTCGACCAGGCGCACGACCTTCACGGAGCCGGTGGTCCCGATGATCGTGCTCCGGGCGTTGCCGCCGAGGCCGTAGTCGTACACGGCGACGCGCTCGGCGCCGTACTCGGCGATCGCGCGGGCCTCGCCGAGGCCGACGGAGGCCACTTCGGGGTCGCTGTAGGTCACCTTCGGGACGTTGACGTCCGAGACGACCTGCGGGCCCAGACCGGCGATCTCCTCCGCGACGAAGATCCCCTGCTGGAAGCTCCGGTGCGCGAGCTGGAGCCCCGGCACGATGTCGCCCACGGCGTACACGCCGGGGACGGAGGTCTGCAGGCGCTCGTCGGTCAGCACGTAGCCGCGGTCGAGGCGGACCCCGGCCTCCTCGAGGCCGATGCCCGCGGTCACCGGGCCGCGGCCGACGGCGACCAGCAGGATCTCGCCCTCCACCGTGGCGCCGCTCTCGAGCGACACGGAGACGCCGCCCTCGCTCTGCGAGACCGACGCGACGCGGGATCCCAGCTGGAAGGCGATGCCCCGCTTGCGGAAGGCGCGCTCCAGCTGCTTGCTGACGCTCTCGTCCTCGTTGGGGACGAGGTGGGGGAGGGCCTCGACGATCGTGACCTCGGCGCCGAACGAGCGCCAGACGCTCGCGAACTCGACGCCGATCACTCCGCCGCCCAGGACGACGACGCTCGCGGGAACGTGGTCGAGCTCGAGAGCCTGGTCGCTCGTCAGGATGCGGCCACCGATCTCGATCCCGGGGAGGGTGCGGGAGGCGGACCCGGTGGCGACGACGACCGACGCGCCGTGGAGCACGTGCTCACCGACCGTCACGGTGCCCGGCGCGGTGAGGCGGCCCTCGCCCGTGACGACCGTGATGCCGCGCGAGGACACGAGGCTCTGGAGCCCCTTGTACTTGCCGGCGACGACGCCCTCGCGGTAGCGCGTGACGCCCGCCATGTCGATCCCGGTGAAGCTCGAGAGCACGCCGTACTTCTCTCCCTCGCGGGCGCCGTCCGCCAGCTCGGCGGCGTGCAGCAGGGCCTTGGTGGGCACGCACCCGCGGTGCAGGCAGGTGCCGCCGAGCTTGTCGCGCTCCACGAGCGCGACGCTCATCCCGAGCTGCGTCGCCCGGAGGGCCGCCGCGTACCCGCCGCTGCCACCTCCGAGCACGACCAGGTCGTAGCGCTCTTCCGACACCCAGTGACTCCCTCGCGACGTGCGGTCCCGCTTCCCGGCCGACCGGCTCCGGCGCTGAGCGCCGAGCGGATCGGGAGGGGGGACGAGGCGGGATCTCCCGCCCCGTCGACCCTACTACGCGCTCGCGAAGCGCTCAGCCAGGGCGATCAGCGCGCGCACCGAGACCCCCGTGGCGCCGGCTCCGGTGAAGCCGTAGCCGCCGCCTCCGTTGCTCGAGGGGCCGGCGATGTCGAGGTGCGCCCACGGGATCGTGGTCGCGTCCTCGCCCTCGCCGCGCTTCCCGACGAACTCGCGGAGGAAGTGGCCGGCGAGGAGCATGCCGCCGGCGGTGTTGCCCGGCTTGACGTTCGCGATGTCGGCGATGTCGGAGTTGAGCAGCGGTCGCAGCTCCGCGGGGAGGGGCATCTGCCAGAAGGGCTCTCCCGCCGCGCGGGCGGCGTCGAGGACGCGGGAGACCAGCTCGTCGTCGCCCAGAGCGCCGACGGTCCGGTTGCCGAGGGCGACCACGGAGGCGCCGGTCAGCGTCGCGACGTCGATGATCGCATCGGGCTGCTCCTCGCTGGCGGCGACGAGGCCGTCGGCGAGCACCAGTCGGCCCTCGGCGTCGGTGTTCAGCACCTCCACCGTGGTCCCGCCGCGCACGGTGAGCACGTCGTCCGGGCGGATCGCGGTCCCGGAGGGGAGGTTCTCGGCGATGCAGAGCCAGGCGGTCGCGCGGAGCGGGAGGCCGAGCTCCGCGATGGCGCGCACGACGGCGTACACGGTCGCCGCGCCCGCCATGTCGGTCTTCATCCCGATCATCGCGGCCGGCGGCTTGAGCGAGAGTCCGCCGCTGTCGAAGGTGATGCCCTTGCCGACCAGGGCGAGGTGGGTGCTCGCGCCCTCGGGCGCGTAGGCGACCTTCACGAGGCGGGGCGGGCGGGAGGAGCCGCTGCCGACTCCGAGGATGCCGCCGAACCCGTCCTCCGCGAGGGCCTCCTCGTCCCAGACGGTGACCTCGAGGGGCAGTCCCTCTGCGCCGGTCTGCACGGCCTCGGCCAGCGTCTGCGGGTAGAGGTGCGACGGGGGAGTGTTGACGAGGTCCTTCACCGTGCCGACCGCGCGGCCGAGCACGAGCGCCCGGTCCAGGACGGCGGGGTCGGCCGACTCGCCGCCCAGCAGGACGACGTGCTCGACGGGCGCCTTAGACGCGGCGGCGGTGCTGCCGCGGAAGGCGGTGAAGGAGTAGGAGCCGAGCGCGGCGCCCTCGGCGACCGCGGCGAGCGTGCCGTCGGAGCCGGCGGGGAGGGAGAGGGCCACGGAGGCGGACCCCGCGAGCAGGCGGACGGCGGCGCCCGCGGCGTTCCGCAGCGCGGTGTCGTCGGGCTCCGCCGAGCCGAGTCCGACGAGCACGATCACTCCGGCACGGACCGAGGACGGCACGCGCACGAGCGTCTCGGCCGCGCCGGTCGCGCCGAGCGCGCTCAGCGCGGGGGCCAGCTCCTCGAAGCCCTCCGCACCGACGAGCCGGGGACCGTCGGGTCCCGGGGCGACGCCGAGGACGAGGGCGTCGGTGTCGATGTCGGAGGCGGGAACGGTCGAGTACTCGAGAGAGGAGAGGGGCATGGCGGCAATGCTAAGCGCTGTTCGCTGAGGGCTCAGCGGACCCGGCCGGGGCGCCGGGACCCCCGTTTAGACTGGACGCATGCTGGATCCGGAAGACCTGTTCGAGATCGAGGGCGACCTCTCCGAGATCCCGCGCGGGCTGCACCTCGTCGCGGGCCTGACCGGCTCGGCCGACGCCGGGGGAGCGGTGGGGCAGCTGGGGGAGTACCTCTTCGAGACCCTCGAGCACCGCGGGGTCGCGGTCTTCGACCAGGATCAGCTGCTCGACTACCGGGCCCGCCGCCCCATCATCACGTTCGACCAGGACCACCTGACGGACTACCGTCCTGCGATGCTCCGGCTCTCGCTCGCGCACGACGAGCTGCACCAGCCGTTCCTCCTGCTCACCGGCTTCGAGCCCGACTTCCAGTGGGAGCGGTTCACCCGCGCGGTGGTCTCCCTCCTCGAGCGGCTCGACGTCGCCTCGACCACGTGGGTCCAGGCGATCCCGATGCCCGTGCCGCACACCCGGCCCGTCGGCGTCACCGTGAGCGGCAACCGCGAGGACCTGATCGAGGCGATGTCGGTCTGGAAGCCGCACACGCAGGTGCCCTCGAACGTCCTCCACCTGCTCGAGCTGCGCCTCTACGAGCGCGGTCTGACCGTGGTCGGCTTCGCGCTGCTCATCCCGCACTACCTGTCGGACACCGAGTACCCGCAGGCGGCGGTCGCGGCGCTCGAGAGCATCTCGGCGTCGACCGGCCTCATCTTCCCGACGGACCGCCTGCGCGAGAGCGGGCGGGAGTTCCTCGGCAAGGTCGACGAGCAGGTCGGCGGCAACGACGAGCTGCAGAAGCTGGTCTCGGCCCTCGAGGCGCGGCACGACACCTACATGGAGGGGACGAGCCTCCGCTCGCCGCTCACCGACGAGGACGGCTTCGTGCCAAGCGCCGACGCGATCGCCGCCGAGCTCGAGAAGTTCCTCGCGATCCGCCGCCCGGGCGAGGAGCCCACCGCCTCCTGAGCGGCCGTAGGATCGGACGAGTGCGTGATCGTCGAGCCTGGTTCGTCTTCGGTGCCGGAGCGTTCGCCTACCTCGTGGCGGTCCTGGACCGCACGACGCTGGGCGTCGCAGGAGTGGACGCCGCGGAGCGGTTCGGGGTGGCGGCCGCCGTCCTCTCGTCGCTCGCCGTCGTCCAGCTGATCGTCTACGCCGGGATGCAGATCCCGGTCGGGATCCTCATCGACCGGTTCGGCCCGCGGACCCTGATCCTCTCGGGCACGGCCCTGATGATGGCGGGCCAGGTCGTGGTCGCGATCGCGCCGAGCATCGGCGTCGCGATCGTCGGGCGGATCCTGCTGGGAGCCGGGGACGCCGCGATCTTCACCTCCGTGATCCGCCTCACGGTGACCTGGTTCAGCGGACCGATCGTGCCGCAGCTCTCGCAGTGGATCGGCAACATCGGCCAGGTGGGCCAGATCCTCTCCGCACTCCCGTTCGCGGCGATCCTCCACACGTTCGGCTGGGAGCCCGCGTTCCTCAGCGCCGCCGGCCTCGGGGCCGTGTCCTTCCTCGGCGTGCTCCTCCTGGTCGCCGACGTCCCGCCGCGCACCGAGCCGATCACCCTGGTGCCGCCGACGCTCCGGGCGACGATCGCGCAGCTCGGAGTGAGCCTGCGCCGGCCGGGGACGCAGCTCGGCTTCTGGTCGCACTTCGTCACGCAGTCCTCCGGCACGGTGTTCACGCTGCTCTGGGGCTACCCCTTCCTCGTCTACGCGATCGGCCTGCCGCCCACCGTCGCCGCGCCGACCCTCACGATCGTCGTGATCGCGGGGATCGTCGTCGGGCCGGTGCTCGGCGTCCTGACCGCTCGCCACCCCATGCGCCGCAGCAACCTCGTGCTCGGGATCGTCTCGGCGATGGCGGTCGCCTGGACCGTCGTGCTGCTCTGGCCCGGCGTCCCGCCGTACTGGCTCGTGGTGCTGCTCCTGATCGTCGTCGGAGCGGGCGGCCCCGGCTCCATGATCGGGTTCGACTTCGCCCGCACGTTCAACCCCTCGCGGAGCCTCGGCGCGGCCAACGGAGTCGTGAACGTGGGCGGGTTCCTGGCCAGCTTCACGATGATGTTCGCGATCGGCCTGATCCTCGACGCACTGGCCGGTCCCGGCGCCTCCTCGGAGCAGACCTACTCGCTCGAGCACTTCCGCCTGGCGTGGTGCGTGCAGTACGTGGTGGTCGGCGCCGGAGTCGTCGGACTCGTCGTCGCGCGCCGCCGGACCCGCCGCCGCCTGGCCGAGGACGAGGGAATAACCGTGGCCCCTCTCTGGGTTGCACTGAGTGACCGGATGCGCCGCGGCCGCGCGGGGTGCTGACGGTCGTCCCCGTCGATCCGCCCTTCTGCAGACGCGATGTCCCAGCGGAACGGCCCGGATCCCGTCCGATCGAGCCCCACTCGCACCGCACCGCACGGCTGCACTACTCAGACGTGCAATAATTGTCAATAGGACCCGTTCGGGTCGAGGAGCACCAGGCCCACGTCGGGCGTGCGACGTCCTCGACTTGACATGGGTCCTCGTAATGCCCACCGACGGACGACGCCCTCCCGCGCCGCCCGCCCCCGGGACGCAACGGATGGAGAGGTGCCGCCATGGCCACCAGAGCTACCAAGACCGCAACGCTCGACCCCGTCGACGACGACGTGACGACGACCACCAAGAAGCCCGCGACGCGCAAGCCCGCGGCGAAGACCACGGCGGCCAAGACCACCGCGGCCAAGACGACCCGCTCGCGCGCCACGACCAAGGCCGCCGCTCCCGCCGACACCGAGGAGGAGCCGACCGACGCCGTCGAGCCCGACGAGGCAGCGGAGGAGGAGGAGACCGAGGTCGTCGCCGAGGACACCGAGACCGACGCCAAGGACGACGCGGAGACGCCGGAGGCCCCGGCCGCCGCTGCCGTCGCCGCTCCGGCCGAGCCGCTCCCTAGTGGTGCGCTCGTCCTGTCCTTCGGCGGAGAGGACGACGAGGTCCCGGTCTACTCGACCGCGATCACCGGTGCCACCGCCGACCCGGTCAAGGACTACCTGAAGCAGATCGGCAAGGTCGCGCTCCTGAACGCGGCCGAGGAGGTCGAGCTCGCGATGCGCATCGAGGCCGGCCTGTTCGCCGAGGACAAGCTCGCCAACTCGACCGACCTCAGCCCGGAGCTCGTCCGCGAGCTGCGCTGGGTCGCGAAGGACGGCCAGCGCGCGAAGAGCCACCTGCTCGGAGCGAACCTCCGGCTCGTCGTCAGCCTCGCGAAGCGCTACACCGGTCGCGGGATGCAGTTCCTCGACCTCATCCAGGAGGGCAACCTGGGCCTCATCCGCGCGGTCGAGAAGTTCGACTACACCAAGGGCTTCAAGTTCTCGACCTACGCCACGTGGTGGATCCGCCAGGCGATCACCCGCGCGATGGCCGACCAGGCCCGCACCATCCGCATCCCGGTGCACATGGTCGAGGTCATCAACAAGCTGGCCCGCGTGCAGCGCCAGATGCTCCAGGACCTGGGCCGCGAGCCCACGCCCGAGGAGCTCTCGCGCGAGCTCGACATGACCCCCGAGAAGGTCATCGAGGTGCAGAAGTACGGGCGCGAGCCGATCTCGCTGCACACGCCCCTGGGCGAGGACGGCGACAGCGAGTTCGGCGACCTCATCGAGGACACCGAGGCGGTCGTCCCGGCCGACGCCGTGGGCTTCACCATGCTGCAGAAGCAGCTGGAGTCGCTGCTCGACTCGCTCTCGGAGCGCGAGGCCGGCGTGATCCGCATGCGCTTCGGCCTCGGCGACGGCATGCCGAAGACGCTCGACCAGATCGGCGACACCTTCGGCGTGACGCGCGAGCGCATCCGTCAGATCGAGTCCAAGACGATGGCCAAGCTCCGCCACCCGTCCCGCTCGCAGTCGCTCCGCGACTACCTCGAGTAGGCCGGTGATCCGCTACGCGCCGGCGGTCCTCCTCGGGAGGGCCGCCCGGTTCGCCGCGCGGGTCCGGAAGCCCGGCGGGGGATCCGCCGTGCCCGGACTCGTGGTGAACCGCGTCGCGCCCGGATTCCTGCCCGCGGTGCTCGACGGGTTCCGGGACGGCCTCGTGGTCGTCACGGGATCGGCGGGCAAGTCGACCACGACCAAGATGCTGGTCGCGGTGCTCCGCGCGCACGGGCTCCGGGTCTTCACCAACCCCTCGACGGCCAACATCGCCCAGGGGCTGACCTCCGCGCTCCTGGAGCGGGCGGACCTCCGCGGACGGATCGACGCCGACATCGCCGTCCTCGAGATGGACGAGGGTCACGGCGCGCGCCTCGCGCCCCGGATGCGCCCTCGCGTCGTTCTGTTGACAAACGTGGTGGTCGACCAGATCGACCGCTTCTTCGATCCGGCCATGGTCGCCCGGATGCTCGGCACCATCGCCTCCCGCGCGACCGGTCCCGTCGTGCTGAACGCCGACGACCGCCACGTCGCCGATGTCGCGACCTCCCTCCCCGACGAGCGGATCCGCTGGTACGGCGTCTCCTCCTCCGTCCGCGACTCCGCGTCCGGCGGTCTCGGCTACGCCGCGGAGGCGGAGACCGGGACCGACCGTGCGACCACCGTCGTCGAGAGCACGACGGGAGCGGCCGCGCGCATCATCAGCGACGGCGACCCGCTCGAGGTCCGGCTCCCCGCGCGGGGGGTCCACTACGCGGTGGACGCCGCGGCGGCCGTCTCCACGGCCCGCGCCGTGCTCGCCGAGCGCTTCGACCCGGCCCTCGCCGCCTCCGCGCTCTCGAGCATCGACCCCGTCTTCGGGCGGGGCGAGATCGTCACCGTGCGCGGCCACGAGGTCGAGTTCGTCCTGGTCCAGAACCCGGCGAGCTACCGCCTGAACATCGCGGAGATCCCCGAGGGGACCGAGCAGATCATGCTCGCGATCGGCTCCGACGTCCGAGACCCCTCCTACTTCTGGCCCGTGGACACCTCCGTGCTCGGGCACGTCCGTGTCGTCTCGGGGTCGAAGGCGCACGAGGCGGCGCTGCACCTGCGCTACGACGGCGTGCGCGTCGACTCCGTCGACGAGGACCTGGGTCGCGCGCTCGACGCGTTCCTCGCTCTGCCGACCCCCGCCTCCGGCCGGAAGACCATCGTCTTCTCGGCCGATTCGATGCGCCGCACCCGTGCGCACCTGCAGCTCGTCACCAACCGCGAGGAGACCGCGTGACCACCCTCCGCATCGCCGTGCTCGCTCCCGACGTCCTGGACAGCAACGGCGACGCGGCGAACGCCCGGGTCCTCGCGGCTCGGGCGCGCTGGTCGGGCGTCGAGGCGGAGGTGGTGCCGCTGGTGACCGCCTCCGACGCCGAGGTCCGTCCGGACGTCCTGGTCGCCGGGACGGGAGCGGACGAGGACCTCCCGGGCGTCCTGGCACTCCTCCACGAGATCGCGCCGACGCTGCGGGCCTGGGTCGACCAGGGCACTCAGGTGGTCGCGGTCGGAGCCGGCTGGGAGATGCTGGCCGGTTCGATCAGCACGGCCGCGGGCGGAGCCCGGGGGATCGGACTGTTCCCCGGAGACTCCGTCACGGGCGAGCGCGCGACCGACGACCTCCTCGTCGAGACGCCGGGCGGCGTCCTCGTCGGCTTCGAGAACCACGAGCGCCGGATGACCGGGATCGCGCCCGAGCACGCGCTCGGCCGAGTGCTGCACGGCACCGGCGACGGCGCCGGCCACGAGGGCTACGCGGTGGGAGGCCTTCTGGGCACGCACCTGCACGGCCCCGTCCTCGCGAAGAACCCCTCGCTCGCGGACGCGATCCTGCGGCGCGCCCTCGGCGACGCCTACTCCCCGTCGGACGAGCGTCTCCGCCTGGTCGATGAAACGGCACGAGCCGCTCGCGAAGTGATCGCGAAGCGGCTCGGTGTCGGTCTGTAGGGCGCTGACGCGCCGTCCGGGCTGATCGGGGACGCGCTAGGGGCGCTGCTCCTCGAAGAGTCGGGCGGACTCGTCGTGCCAGCTCTGGGCGATGCTGGAGAGCTTCTCCTGGTACTTCTTCCCGTGGTGCGCGCAGAACAGCAGTTCTCCGTTGTTCACGACCACTCGGATGTACGCCTGCGCACCGCAGCTGTCGCAGCGGTCGGCGGCGGAGAGCTGGTGGGCACCGGCGAGCTCGTCCACGCCGTTCTGGGTTGCTGTGGTCGACATGACTTGGCCTCCTGCACTCGGTCTTCGATCTCTGCTTAGTGGAACCCATCCAAGCACGCGATTGTTTCCGCACGGAGTCGATCGGTCGGCATTTCGCTCTGCGCGTAGGGACCCCGCGCCGAGCGGCCATCGTGCTGCCGCCGGGTGCCGCGCCACCGCGGCCGGAGCGGTTCCCGAAAGTAGACTGGGCGGATGGCCTCCACCGACTACAACGCCCGTCACCTCTCCGTCCTCGAGGGTCTCGAGGCGGTCCGGAAGCGGCCCGGCATGTACATCGGATCGACCGACTCGCGCGGCCTCATGCACTGCCTCTGGGAGGTCATCGACAACTCCGTCGACGAGGCGCTGGCCGGGCACGGGACCGAGATCAGCGTGCTCCTGCACGCCGACGGCAGCGTCGAGGTGCGCGACCGCGCGCGCGGGATCCCGGTCGACATCGAGCCGAAGACGGGGCTCTCCGGAGTCGAGGTCGTGTTCACGAAGCTGCACGCGGGCGGCAAGTTCGGCTCCGGGTCCTACGCGGCGTCCGGCGGTCTGCACGGCGTCGGCGCCTCCGTGGTCAACGCGCTCTCGGAGCGCCTGGACGTCGAGGTCGACCGCAACGGCCGCACCTACCGGATGTCGTTCCACCGGGGGGAGCCCGGGCGCTTCGCCGACGCGGGCGAGCCCACCCCCGACGCTCCGTTCACGCCGTTCGAGAACGGGTCGGAGCTGACGGTCGTCGGGAAGGTCGCCAAGGGCGTCACCGGTACGCGCGTGCGCTACTGGGCCGACCGCCAGATCTTCACGAAGGGCGCCTCGTTCCAGACGGACGACCTGGTGACGCGTGCCCGGCAGACCGCGTTCCTCGTCCCCGGCCTGACGATCGACATCGTCGACGACCGAGCGGACGAGCGCCGCGCCGAGATGTTCCGCTACGACGGCGGCATCTCGGAGTTCGTCGAGTTCCTCGCCCCCGACGCCCCCGTGACCGAGGTGCTGCGCCTCACCGGCTCCGGCACCTTCACCGAGACCGTGCCGGTGCTGACCCCCGGCGGCGCCATGGTGCCCACCGAGGTGGAGCGCACCTGCGAGGTCGACATCGCCCTGCGCTGGGGCACCGGCTACGAGACGGTGATGCGCAGCTTCGTGAACATCATCTCGACGCCCAAGGGCGGGACGCACCAGACCGGCTTCGAGCAGGGCCTGCTGAAGCTGCTCCGCTCCCAGGTGGAGGCGAACGCCCGCCGCCTCAAGGTCGGCTCGGACAAGCTCGAGAAGGACGACGTCCTCGCCGGGCTCAGCGCCGTGCTGACCGTGCGGCTCCCTGAGCCGCAGTTCGAAGGCCAGACGAAGGAGGTGCTGGGCACGCCCGCGGTTCGCGCGATCGTCGCCTCCACCATCGCCTCGACGCTGGGCGCGGTGTTCTCCTCGACGCGCCGCGAGGACAAGGCGCAGACCTCCCAGCTCCTCGAGAAGGTCGTCGCCGAGATGAAGTCGCGGATCTCGGCCCGCGCGCACAAGGAGACGCAGCGCCGCAAGAACGCGCTGGAGTCCTCCTCCCTTCCGGCGAAGCTGGTCGACTGCCGCAGCAGCGACGTCGAGAACAGCGAGCTCTTCATCGTCGAGGGCGACTCCGCCCTCGGCACCGCCAAGCTCGCCCGCAACAGCGAGTACCAGGCCCTGCTGCCGATCCGGGGGAAGATCCTCAACACGCAGAAGGCGAGCATCGCCGACATGCTCTCGAACGCCGAGTGCGCCTCGATGATCCAGGTGATCGGAGCCGGCTCCGGCCGCTCCTTCGACCTCTCGGCCGCCCGCTACGGGAAGATCATCCTGATGAGCGACGCCGACGTCGACGGCGCCCACATCCGCACCCTGCTGCTCACGCTCTTCTTCCGCTACATGCGGCCGCTCGTCGAGGCGGGGCGCGTCTTCGCCGCCGTGCCTCCGCTGCATCGGCTCGTGGTGATGAACGCGGGGAAGAAGCCGAACGAGACGATCTACACCTACTCCGAGAAGGAGCTGCAGAGCGTGCTCGCGACCCTCGGCAAGGCGGGCCGCCGTTACCAGGACCCGATCCAGCGCTACAAGGGGCTCGGCGAGATGGACGCGGACCAGCTGGCCACGACGACCATGGACCGCTCCCGCCGCACCCTCCGCCGGGTGCGGGTCGCCGACGCGGAGAACGCCGGCCGGGTGTTCGAGCTGCTGATGGGCAACGACGTGGCACCCCGCAAGGAGTTCATCGTCCGCGGGTCCGAGTCGCTGTCGCGGGACCGCATCGACGTCTGATCCGCGGGGCTCACAACACCTCGGGCGCCGCTCCGATCGTCGCGATCGGCGCCGCGAGCGCCACGCCGGAGCCGTCGCGCTTCATCCCGGAGTCGGGCAGCGCGGCGACCGAGCCGTCGGCCTCGAGCGCGTGCGCGGGACCGGGGCCGACCCACGCCACTCCGAGGGCGGTCTCACCCTTGAGGAAGCGCTGCGCACGGACTCCGCCGGTGGCCCTGCCCTTGGCGGGGAACTCCGAGAACGGCGAGACCTTCGCACTACCGGTGTCGGTCCCCGAGAGGGCCCAGCTGTCGACGGCGACCGTCGCGACGACGGCCTCGTCCCGGTCCTCGGCGGCGACGACGGCGAAGTGCACGACGTCGTCGGTCTCGGCCAGCTTGACCCCGGCCATCCCCGCGGCGGTCCGGCCCTGAGGGCGGACGGCGGACGCGGGGAAGCGCAGCAGCTGGGCCTCGCCGGTGACGAAGACCAGCTCGTCCTCCTCACCCGACGCGGCCGCGCCCACGACGGCGTCCTTCGGCTTCAGGGCGATGAGCTCGATGTCCGGGCGGTTGGGCAGCTCGCCCGGCGCGACGCGCTTGACGACGCCCTGCTGGGTGCCGAGCGCGATCGGCCGCTCGTCGTCGAGGGCGACGAGCGCGAGCACCCGCTCGTCCTTCGCCAGGTGCGGGAGGTAGTCGCTCATGCGCACGCCCGCGCCCAGCTGCACCGAGGAGGAGGGGACGGCGGGCACGTCGACCGGCGAGAAGCGGAGGAGCCGACCGGCGCTGGTGACCGCGCCGATCTCCGTCCGGCTGGTCGTGTCGAGCACGCTGAGGACGGCGTCGTGCTTCGAGCGGCGCGTGGCGCGCTCGGGGTGGGGAGCGGCCTCGGGGTCGCGGTCGACCCGCACCATGCGGCCGGTGGTGCTCAGCAGCACCCGGCAGGGCACGTCCGCGATCTCGAGCACCGCGGCGGCCTTCCGCCCGGTGGTGGCGACGGAGGGACGCGCCTCGGTGAGCAGGGTGCGCCGCGGGGTCCCGAGGCGCTGGGCGACCTCGTCGAGCTCGTCCGAGACCAGCTCGTCGATCCGTGAGCGGCTGGCGAGGAGGGCCTCGAGCTCGGCGATCTCGGCGAGGAGGGTGTCGCGCTCGGTCTCGAGCTCGATGCGCGAGAACTTCGTGAGGCGGCGGAGCTGGAGCTCGAGGATGTAGTCGGCCTGCAGGGTGCTGAGGTCGAAGACCTCGATCAGCCGGGCCCGCGCCGCCGCGGTGTCGTCGCTCCCGCGGATCAGCTGGATGACCTCGTCGATGTCGAGGATCGCGATGAGCAGGCCCTCGACCAGGTGCAGCCGCTCCTGGCGCTTGCGCAGTCGGTAGCGGGTTCGCCGGGTGACGACCTGCACCCGGTGGCCGATGTAGACCTGCAGCAGCTCCTTCAGGCCGAGGGTGCGCGGGCCGCCGTCGACCAGCGCGACGTTGTTGATCGAGAACGCGTCCTCGAGGGGCGTGTAGCGGTAGAGCTGCTCGAGGACGGCCTCCGGGCTGAAGCCGGTCTTGATCCCGATGACGAGCCGGAGGCCGTTGTCCCGGTCCGTGAGGTCGGTGACGTCCGAGATGCCGCTGAGCTTCTTATTCTGGACGCCGTCCTTGATCTTGTCGATGACCTTCTCGGCGCCGACGAGGTAGGGCAGCTCGGTGACGACCAGGCCGGACTTGCGCGCGGTGATGCTCTCGACCGAGACGCGGGCGCGGGTCTTGAAGCCGCCCCGGCCGGTCGCATAGGCGTCGCGCACGCCGGCGAGGCCGACGATCGTGCCACCGCTCGGGAAGTCCGGTCCCGGGACGAACGACATCAGGTCGTCCAGGGACGCGTCGGGATGGGCGATCAGGTGCCGGGCCGCCCCGATCACCTCCACGAGGTTGTGGGGCGCCATGTTCGTCGCCATGCCGACGGCGATGCCGCTGGCCCCGTTGACCAGCAGGTTCGGGAACGCGGAGGGGAGGACCTCGGGCTGGTCGTGCGAGTTGTCGTAGTTCGGGACGAAGTCGACGACGTCCTCGCCGAGGTGCTCGGTCATGGCCGTGGCGGCCGGGGCGAGGCGGGCCTCGGTGTAGCGGGCCGCGGCCGGGCCGTCGTCGAGGGAGCCGAAGTTGCCGTGCCCGTCGACGAGGGCGACCCTCATCGTGAACGGCTGGGCGAGGCGGACGAGCGAGTCGTAGATCGAGGCGTCGCCGTGCGGGTGCAGCTTGCCCATCACCTCGCCGACCACGCGGGCCGACTTCACGTGGCCGTGATCGGGCCGCAGCCCCATCTCGCTCATCATGTAGAGGATCCGGCGCTGCACCGGCTTGAGGCCGTCGCGGGCGTCGGGCAGGGCCCGCGAGTAGATGACCGAGTACGCGTACTCGAGGAAGGACCCCTCCATCTCGGCCGAGACGTCGACGTCCTCGATGCGCTCGGTGAGCGAGGATCCGGAGGAGGGGGCTGCAGCGTTCATGACTCGATTCGATGGCGGGCGCGGGGCGGCGGCGGGGGACTGCACCGCCCTGCGGCGCTCGACGGGACGGGCGGAGCGGAGACGGCGCCTCGCGGACGGGACCGGCCCTCCCGTTCACGCGGACGCTCCGCCGCACCGGCCCGGCGGGGACGGCGGCGCTGTGCGAAACTGGGCGCGATGACCCACATGCTACCGCCAGCCCCCGACGGGCGGCGGAGCCTCGCCGACGTCCTGCCGGGCGCCCTCGACGCGCTCCTGGGCCGCCCCGGCCTCTTCGGCTCGCCCCGCGTCGAGCGGATCGTGGTCGTCCTCGTCGACGGCCTGGGTGCCGCGAACCTCCGCCAGCGCGGGGGCCACTCGCGCACGCTCGCTCCGGCCCTCAACCGCGGCACCACGCTCGTCTCGGGCTTCCCGACGACCACCGCGGCGGCCCTGGCGAGCCTGACGACGGGCCTGCGCCCGGGCGGGCACGGGATGGTCGGCTACCGCGTGCTCGACCGCGCCTCCGACCGCCTGGTCAACCAGCTCTCCGGCTGGGACGAGGGCATGGTGCCCGAGACGTGGCAGCCCCACCCCACGGTCTTCGAGCAGGCCTCGGCCGCCGGTGTCCGGGCCGGAGTGATCGGCCCCGCGCGGTACGCCCGCTCCGGTCTCACGCGGGCGATCCTGCGCGGCGCCGAGTACCACTCCGCCGGCGGCGTCGCCGAGCGCTTCACGGCGGCGCGCGCCCTGCTCGACGAGGGCGGCCGGCAGCTCGTGTACCTCTACGTCCCCGAGCTCGACCAGGCGGCGCACGCGCGCGGCTGGGAGTCGCCGGAGTGGACGGCAGCGCTCGAGCTCCTCGACGGCGAGGTCGGCGTAGCGGTCCGCGGGCTCTCCACCCGCGAGAGCGTGCTGGTCACCGCCGACCACGGCATCGTGGACGTCCCGGCGTCCTCGCACGTGCTCGTCGAGCGGGGACCGCTGCTCGAGGGCGTCCGGCACCTCGGCGGAGAGCCCCGCTGCCTGCAGCTGCACCTCGAGCCGGGTGTGGACCCCGAGGAGGTGGCGCGGCACTGGATCGAGGCGGAGGGCGCGCGCGCCTGGATCGCGACACGCGACGAGGTCGCTGCGAGCGGCTGGTTCGGCGAGGTCTCTCCGGCGGCGGCCGAGCGGATGGGCGACGTGTTCGTCGCGGCGCGGAGGACCATCGCCTACTACGCGGCGGACTACTCCTCCGGCCGCTCCATGATCGGGCAGCACGGGTCGCTCACGCCGGAGGAGACGCAGGTGCCGCTCCTCCGCTTCGGCGCGCTGGCCTGAGCCGGGCCGAGGGGACGGGGGCACCGTCCACCCCGGCGGAGCCGCGCCGGCGGAGGGTCAGTCGTCGCTGCGCGCTCCGAAGACGATCTCGTCCCAGCTCGGCATGGACGCCCGTCCCCTGCGGAGGCTCCCGCGCACGCCCGACGGCTGCTCGGGGACCGGGGGAGCGGTGCGCGGCGGCTCCGGTGCCTTCTCGACGGGAGGAGCGGCCTCGGCCTCGGGCTCCGGCTCCTCGCGGACGCGGAGGCTCGAGGCGTGATCGCGCTCGCCCCGGCGGCGCCGCAGGGCGTCGAGCAGGTCGGCGGTGTCGTTGAGGTTGCGCTCGCGCTGCTCCGTCGTGCTGGTGACGGGGCGGGGGAGCGTCGAGATCGGGCGCGGGGTCTCGGAGAGGGCCGGCTGCGGCTCCGTGTCGGAGGGGCGGACGGCGGCCGGCCGGGCGTGCGGCATCGCGGCGGGGCGGCCGGCGGTGGGGTGGTCGGCCCGGGCGGAGCGGCTCGGCGCCTCCGCGGACTCCGTGTCGAAGCGCGTGGCGAGCTCGTCGACGGCGGCGGGGATGACGGCGCGCAGGCGCGGGATGAGGGTCGGCCGGATCTCACCCTGCTGCGAGAGCGTGATCGCCTCGGAGGTCAGCGGCGACAGCAGCGCCTTCCGCGGGTCGAAGCGCCAGCGGGCGTCGTGGTCGATCTCGTCCGAGCGGAAGAGGAGCTTGACGACCCAGCCCTCCTCCTCCTTCCAGCTCGACCACTGCTCGCCCTCGGCGCCGAGCGACGCGAGGCGGTCGCGGATGACATCGCCGAAGGGCGTGCCCTCCTCGAGGGGATCGGGGTCGGTGGTCGTGTAGACGCGCACGGCGAGAGCGGACGCGACGATGTGCTCGCGCTCGGCCGTGACGGGTCCCTCGAAGCGCTGGACGTAGCCCAGGTCGGCGCCCGTGAGCTCGGCGACCTCCTCGGCGGAGAGCCCGGAGCGGATGTGGGCCTGGATCTCGCGGGGGGAGACGCGCTTCTCGCGCGGCGGGAGGGTGTGGACCCGCGGCCGCAGCTGGCTCTGCAGCGTCTCGTCGATGCGGACCGAGAAGCGCTCGCCGCCCTCGGACACGAGGACGAGCGATCCGCCCTCGACGCCGATCACCTTCAGTTCCATCATCGTGGGGACCCTCCTTCTGGACGCGGACCGGGCAAGGATGCCACGCGCCCGGGCGATCGGCCGGGAATACCCCGGGCGGGTCGAAAGTTGGTGCGGAAGGAGGCGGGGCGAGCGGGTGTCAAGAGCCGTTCGAGGTGGTTTGCGAATCGATGCGTCGTGATGCACACTGACCCCGCCGATTTGTTGAACAGCAGAAATAAGAAGTGGATGGGAATGGCTACGGACTACGACGCCCCCCGCAAGACCGATGACGACTCCGAGTCGATCGAGGCCCTGAAGGAGCGAGTCCCCGACAAGATGTCCGGAGTCGTCGACGTCGATGACGCCGACAACCCGGGCGGATTCGAACTGCCCGGTGCCGATCTGTCCGACCTCGATCTGGACGTCGTGGTCCTTCCGCCCCAGGCGGACGAGTTCACGTGCGTGAGCTGCTTCCTCGTGAAGCACCGCTCGCAGATCGACCACGAGGAGAAGCTCGGACCGATCTGCCTGGAGTGCGCCGCTTAAGCGCCTCCCGGCTCCGAAGGACGACCGCTCCGTCGCCGTGATCCCCGGATCGCGGCGACGATGTCGTCCGGGCGGCGAGTGGAGACCAGCCAGTACGGCGTCGGGTCGGCCGGATCCTCGATCGGGACCCGCACCACCTCCTTCACCCAGCCGCGGATGACCAGGTACGCCCGCGCGTCCAGGCGCGTCCCGCGCTCGGCGAACGCCTGGTCCCCCGAGTAGGAGGACGGCTCGCCCACGAGGTCCAGCGGGATGTGCGCGCGGCCGGCGCGCAGCTCCCCCTCCGCCACCTCGATCACGGGGGAGAGCGCCAGCAGCGACAGCACGCAGCCCGCGTACAGAACGACCGCGACGATCACCCCCACCGCGAGGTCGATAGGCGCGAACACCAGGATGCTGGCGGGGATCACGAGGGCGGTGGCGACGAAGAGCCAGGGCGCTGGCCACAGCCTCTCTCGGTAGGACGGCATGACCCTATTGGATCAGACGTTTGGTCTACCCTCGTCACGTGCCTGCAACCGTCGACGTCCCGATCACCGCGGACCGGCTCCCCTCCTACGCCCGTCCGGGCGACGCGGGAGCCGATCTCCACTCGACGGAGGACGTGGTGCTCGCCCCCGGTGAGCGCGCCTCCGTCGGCACCGGGGTGGCCGTCGCCCTCCCGGAGGGCCACGCCGGCTTCGTCGTCCCCCGCAGCGGGCTGGCCTTCAGGCACGGCATCACCGTCGTCAACGCCCCCGGAACGATCGACGCGGGCTACCGCGGCGAGATCCGGGTGGCGCTGCTGAACACCGACAGCCGCGAGACGTACCGCGTCTCGGCGGGGGACCGGATCGCGCAGCTCGTGATCGTCCCCGTCGTCCAGGCGAGGTTCACGGCCGTCGACGAGCTTCCCGAGTCGGTCCGCGGCACGGGCGGCTTCGGATCCACCGGGTACGCCGCCGGCGCCCAGGAGACCAGAATCCACGAGGAGAGCGCATGAGCGACATCCAGTCCACGACCGGCGAGGCCGCCGAGCCCGTCCAGCAGGACTTCGAGAAGTCGGCGCCGGAGGACCGCGCGGAGGCCGGGCCCCTGGACGAGCGCGAGGCCAACCCGGTCCGCCCCTACATCGACCTCGGCGGGGTGAAGGTGCTTCCCCGCGAGGGCATGCACATCCGCCTCGAGGTCGAGGAGGGGACCAAGCGCGTCATCGCCGTCGGCCTCGACTACGCAGGGTCGACGCTGCAGGTGCAGCCCTTCTCCGCGCCGCGCTCCTCGGGCCTCTGGCACGAGATCCGCGGCCAGATCGCCGAGCAGATCGGCCGTCAGGGCGGATCGACGACGGAGCGCGACGGCGTCTTCGGTCCGGAGCTCGTCGCCGAGCTCCCGATCGCCGGCGGCCAGACCCGCGTCGCCCGGTTCATCGGCGTCGACGGTCCGCGCTGGTTCCTCCGCGGCGTGATCGCCGGAGCCGGAGCCGTCGACGAGCAGGCGGCCGCCTCGGTCGAGGAGCTCTTCCGCAGCATCGTCGTGGTCCGCGGCAGCGGCCCGATGCCTCCGCGCGACCTGATCCCGCTGAAGGTGCCGACCGGCAGCCAGACCCAGCAGAGCGCGAGCTGACCGGCATGGAGCCGGTGCGGCCCGAGGACCCGGCCCGATCGGAGGAGCCGGTCCGGCCCGAGGTGGGCGACGCGATCGCGCAGGCCGCCCGCCGCTCGGGACTCGGCGCGGTCGCCGACGGCGAGCCGTTCGACGGGAAGGCGCTGCTGCGCACCATGGGCGGCGTCCGGGGGATCCTCGAGGCCGTCGTGCCCGGCATAGCCTTCGTCCTGCTCTACACGGTCACCTCGGAGCTCGTGCTCTCGCTGGTCGCATCCGTCGGGCTCGCCGTGGCGTTCACGGTGGCGCGGGTGCTCGGCCGGACGCCGGTGATCCAGGCCGTCGGCGGACTGCTCGCCGTGGTGGTCTCGGCCGCACTGGCGCTGTTCACCGGGCGGGGCGTCGACAACTTCGCCCTGGGGCTGCTCACCAACCTCGTCTACGGGCTCGTCTTCCTCCTCTCCGTCCTCGTGCGCTGGCCCCTGATCGGCGTCGCCGCCGGCTTCCTGATGGGGGACGGCACCGCCTGGCGATCCGATCGGCGCAAGCGCCGCCTCTTCGGCGCCCTGACCCTCGCGTGGGCGGGGCTCTTCCTCCTGCGCCTGGCCGTGCAGTACCCGCTGTTCCTCGCCGAGGACACCACGGCGCTGGGCATCTGGAAGCTGGCGCTGGGCCTGCCCCTGTACGCGCCGCTGCTGGTGCTCACCGTGCTCGCCGTCCGGGCCGAGTACCGCGGAGCCGGCGAGCGCGCCGATGCGGGCGATGCTCCGGATCGTGCATAGAATTGTCTCGACGTCGAGATAAATAGCGCTCGCCTCCCCGCACCGTCGCGGCGAGGTCGACCGGGCGCCTCGGCGTCGAGGAGTTAGGTCCTCCTTGGTGGCAGGCCGCTGTGCGCGGTCGTCAAGATGAGGACGGAGAGCGGCGCCGCCCGTCGGCGGACGCTGCAGTCAGCGAAGGAGAGGGCGACGTGTCCGCGGTAGACAGCTTTGGATCGAAAGACACCCTGAAGGTCGGCTCGACCGACTACGAGGTATTCCGCATCGACCGGGTCCCCGGTCACGAGAAGCTCCCGTTCAGCCTCAAGGTGCTGCTCGAGAACCTCCTCCGCACGGAGGACGGCGCGAACATCACCGCCGACCACATCCGCGCCCTCGGCGAGTGGGTCCCGGAGTCGGAGCCCGACACCGAGATCCAGTTCACGCCGGCCCGCGTGGTCATGCAGGACTTCACCGGCGTGCCCTGCATCGTCGACCTCGCCACGATGCGCGAGGCCGTCGCTGCACTGGGCGGCGACGCGAACCGGATCAACCCGCTCGCGCCCGCCGAGATGGTCATCGACCACTCCGTCATCGCCGACCTCTTCGGCACCGAGGACGCGCTCGAGCGCAACGTCGAGCTCGAGTACGAGCGCAACGGCGAGCGGTACCAGTTCCTCCGCTGGGGCCAGACCGCATTCGACGACTTCAAGGTCGTCCCGCCCGGAACCGGCATCGTGCACCAGGTCAACATCGAGTACCTGGCCCGCGTCACCATGACCCGCGAGGTGGGCGGTGCGCTGCGCGCCTACCCCGACACCTGCGTCGGCACCGACTCGCACACGACGATGGTCAACGGCCTCGGCGTGCTCGGCTGGGGCGTCGGCGGCATCGAGGCCGAGGCCGCGATGCTCGGCCAGCCCGTCTCGATGCTCATCCCGAAGGTCGTCGGCTTCAAACTCACCGGCTCGATCCCGACCGGCGTGACCGCGACGGACGTCGTGCTCACCATCACGCAGATGCTGCGCAAGCACGGCGTGGTCGGCAAGTTCGTCGAGTTCTACGGGGCCGGCGTCGCCGCGGTGCCGCTCGCGAACCGCGCCACCATCGGCAACATGAGCCCCGAGTTCGGCTCCACCGCCGCGATGTTCCCCATCGACGACGTGACCCTCGACTACCTGCGCCTCACCGGCCGCAGCGACGAGCAGATCGCCCTCGTCGAGCAGTACTCCAAGCTGCAGAAGCTCTGGCACGACCCCGCGGTCGAGCCGGTCTTCAGCGAGTACCTCGAGCTCGACCTCGGCACCGTCGTCCCCTCGATCGCCGGCCCGAAGCGCCCGCAGGACCGGATCGAGCTCTCGTCCGCCAAGACGCAGTTCGAGTCGGATCTCACCAACTACGCGGACGTCTCGCACGACATCGTCGACCTGACCATCGCGGAGTCGTTCCCCGCCTCCGACCCCGGAGAGCTGCAGCCGCAGGACGAGCACAGCAGCCACGAGCACACCCACCGCTCGCACGCGCCGGCGACCGCCTCCAAGCCGACCACGGTCGAGCTCGGCGAGGGCGGGACCTTCACGATCGATCACGGCGCCGTCGCGATCGCGGCGATCACCTCGTGCACCAACACGTCGAACCCGTCCGTCATGCTCGCGGCCGGCCTGCTGGCCCGCAACGCAGCGCAGAAGGGCCTGAAGGCCAAGCCGTGGGTGAAGACCACGCTGGCACCCGGGTCGAAGGTCGTCACCGACTACTACGAGAAGGCCGGCCTGACCGAGTCGCTCGAGGCTCTCGGCTTCTACACGGTCGGCTACGGCTGCACGACCTGCATCGGCAACTCCGGCCCGCTGCTCGAGGAGATCTCGGCCGCGGTGCAGGACAACGACCTCGCCGTGACCGCCGTGCTCTCGGGCAACCGCAACTTCGAGGGCCGCATCAACCCGGACGTGAAGATGAACTACCTGGCGAGCCCCCCGCTCGTCATCGCCTACGCGCTCGCCGGCTCGATGAACTTCGACTTCGAGGTCGACGCGCTCGGCACCGACTCCGACGGCAACGACGTGTTCCTCAAGGACATCTGGCCCGACGCGGCCGAGGTGCAGGCGACGATCGACTCGTCGATCGACAAGTCGATGTTCGACACGCAGTACGCGGGCGTGTTCGACGGCGACGAGCGCTGGCGCGCGCTGCAGACCCCCGAGGGCTCGATCTTCGAGTGGGACGAGTCGTCGACCTACGTGCGGAAGCCCCCGTACTTCGACGGCATGACGATGGAGACGACCCCGGTCACCGACATCGCCGGTGCCCGCGTGCTCGCCAAGCTCGGCGACTCCGTCACGACCGACCACATCAGCCCCGCCGGCTCGATCAAGGCCGACAGCCCCGCCGGCCGCTACCTCGACGAGCACGGCATCGACCGCAAGGACTACAACTCCTACGGCTCGCGCCGCGGCAACCACGAGGTGATGATCCGCGGCACGTTCGCGAACATCCGCCTGCGCAACCAGCTGCTCGACGGCGTGGAGGGCGGCTACACCCGCGACTTCACCCAGCCGGACGCCCCGCAGTCGTTCATCTACGACGCGTCGCAGAACTACCAGGCCGAGGGCACCCCGCTCGTCATCCTGGGCGGCAAGGAGTACGGCTCCGGCTCGTCGCGCGACTGGGCGGCCAAGGGCACGAGCCTGCTGGGCGTCAAGGCGGTCATCGTCGAGAGCTTCGAGCGGATCCACCGCTCGAACCTCATCGGCATGGGCGTCGTCCCGCTGCAGTTCCCCGCGGGCGAGAGCTGGGAGTCGCTGGGCCTGGACGGCACCGAGTCGATCAGCATCTCGGGCATCGAGGAGCTGAACGAGGGCGTCACCCCCAAGACGGTGCACGTCGTCGCCGAGCCGACCGAGCACTCGGCCGAGGGCAAGCGGACCGTCGAGTTCGACGCGGTCGTCCGCATCGACACCCCCGGTGAGGCGGACTACTACCGCAACGGCGGCATCCTGCAGTACGTGCTGCGCTCGCTCGTCTAGATCAGCCGCAGAGCGTGTGCGCCTTCCCTGCGGGGGAGGCGCACACGCGTTCCCGGGGGCCCCGTGCGTAGACTCGGGAGACGTCCCCACCTCGCTCACGACCCCGGAAGGCGGCGCGCATGGCTGTTCTCGAGACCATCGGCGGTCCTCGCGATCTCGATCGCCTGACCGCGGCCGAGCTCGAGACGCTGGCGCAGGAGATCCGCGACTTCCTCGTGCGCGAGGTCTCGAAGACCGGCGGCCACCTGGGGCCGAATCTCGGCGTCGTCGAGACGACCATCGCGATCCACCGGGTCTTCGACTCGCCGCACGACGCGATCGTGTTCGACACCGGTCACCAGTCCTACGTCCACAAGCTGCTCACCGGTCGCCAGGACTTCTCGAAGCTCCGGCAGCGCGGCGGCCTCGCCGGCTACCCGCAGCGGAGGGAGTCGCCGCACGACATCGTCGAGAGCTCGCACGCCTCCAGCTCGCTGTCCTGGGCGGACGGGATCTCCCGCGCCTTCACGATGACCGGCCAGACCGACCGCCACGTCGTCGCGGTCGTGGGCGACGGCGCCCTCACCGGCGGCATGACCTGGGAGGCGCTGAACAACATCAGCGACGACAACTCCCGCGGGCTGGTCATCGTGGTCAACGACAACGGGCGCTCCTACGCCCCGACCATCGGCGGCATGGCCCGCTTCCTCAACGGCGTCCGCACGCGGCCGACCTACCGCACGATGCACCGCGGCTCCCGGGCCGTCTCGGAGCGGCTGGGCGGCCCCACCGCCGCCGTCTACCGCGGCGTGCGCGGCGGGCTCCACGGCTTCCTCAGCCGCTTCATCAACAACGAGGCGCTCTACTCCAACCTCGACATCAAGTACCTGGGGCCGATCGACGGACACGACCTGACGGCGATGGAGGAGGCCCTCCAGCAGGCGAAGGACTACGGCCAGCCGGTCATCGTCCACGCGATCACCCAGAAGGGCAAGGGCTTCGGTCCGGCCGTGCACGACCTCGCCGACCAGTTCCACGCCGTCGGGCAGATCGACCCCGAGACGGGCGAGTCGCTGAGCGCGGCCGGGGCCCGATCGTGGACCTCGGTGTTCGCCGAGGAGATCGTCGCCCTGGCCGACGAGGACCCGACGATCGTCGGCATCACGGCCGCCATGCTCCGGCCCGTCGGTCTCGACCGCCTCGCGGAGAAGTACCCGGAGCGCGTCTTCGACGTCGGCATCGCGGAGCAGCACGCCGTGACCTCGGCCGCCGGTCTCGCCTTCGGCGGGCTGCATCCGGTCGTCGCGCTGTACGCCACCTTCGTGAACCGCGCCTTCGACCAGGTGCTGATGGACGTCGCACTGCACCGCGCGGGCGTCACCTTCGTGCTGGACCGTGCCGGAGTCACCGGGCCCGACGGTCCGAGCCACCACGGCATGTGGGATCTGGCGATCCTGCAGGTCGTCCCGAACATCCGCCTCGCCGCTCCGCGCGACTCCGTGCGCCTGCGCGAGGAGCTGCGCGAGGCCGTGGGCGTCACCGACGCGCCGACCGTGGTGCGCTTCTCGAAGGGGAGCGTCGGCGACGAGATCGACGCCGTCGAGCGCCTCGGCGACGGGGTCGACGTGCTTGCCCGCGCCGAGCGCAAGGACGTGCTGCTGGTCACGGTCGGGCCGATGGCCGCGATGGGTCTCGAGGTCGCCCAGCGGCTCGCGGCCCAGGGCATCGGAGCCACCGTCGTCGACCCCCGCTGGGTCGTGCCCGTGCCCACCAGCATCATCGAGCTCGCCCGCGAGCACCGCATCGTCGTCTCGATCGAGGACGGGGTGCGCGTCGGCGGGATCGGCACGCGCATCCGCCAGGACCTGCGCGAGGCCGGCGTGGACACCGCGGTGACCGAGCTCGGGCTGCCCGACCAGTTCCTCGACCACGCCAAGCGCGAGGAGATCCTCGAGGACGTCGGACTCACTCCCCAGCACATCGCTCGCGACGTCGTCGCGCAGGTGCTGGGCAGCAAGATCCCGGTCGCCCGTCCGCTCCCGGACGAGGTCGAGGCCCGGGACGACGCCCGCAGCGACTGATCGGCCGTCGGGACCCCTCCCGCAGGCGACGCGCGGAAGGGGCGCCGGATCAGATCCGGCGCCCCTTCCGCGTCACTGCACTCCGCGTCAGTCGACGCCGCGGATCGCGGGGTGGTGGAACGTGTCCCCGAACGCCCGCTCGCTCGCGCCGACCCGGTCGAGGTAGGGCGTGAGCCCGCCCATCTGGAACGGGTAGCCCGCGCCGAGGATCAGGCAGAGGTCGATGTCCTCCGCGGCGTGCACGACGTCGTCGTCCAGCATCCGCTTGACCTCGTCCGCGAGACCCGTCTCGACGCGCAGCCGCAGCTGCTCGGCCGTCATCGGCTCCGTGCTCCCGGCGACGATCGCGACCGCGCGCTTGTCGACGCCCTTCACACGCCCCTTCGCGTCGCGCTCGAAGACGTGGCCGAGCTCGGCGAGGCGGTGCAGGTTGGGGCTGTCGAAGAAGCGGTCGGGGAACGCGGCGTGGTGGGTGTCGAGCACGTGCGCGCCGACCTTGAGGCCCACCAGCTCGAGCAGCTCGAACGGGGTCATCGGCAGGCCGAACGGAGCCAGCGACTGCTCGACGACCTCGAAGGGAGTGCCCGTGTCGACCGCGTGCATCGCCTCGCCCAGGACCTTCGCCAGCACGCGGTTCACCACGAAGCCCGGGGTGTCGCGCGTGATGACGGCGTTCTTCTTGAGCTTCGCGGCGGTGACCATCGCCGTCGAGAGGGTCTCGTCGTCGGTGTGCGGTGTCCGGACCACCTCGATCAGCGGCATGACCGCGACCGGGTTGAAGAAGTGGAAGCCGACGAGGCGCTCCGGGTGCTCCAGCCGCTCGCCGATGCGCTCGACGGAGAGGGACGAGGTGTTGGTCGCGAGCACCGCCGTGGGCGAGACGTAGCGCTCGATGTCGGCGAACACCTCCTGCTTCACCGACAGCTCCTCGAAGACCGCCTCGATCACCCAGTCGGCGTCGGCGAAGTCGGAGCGGTCGGTCGTGCCGGTGATCAGCGCGCGGAGGCGGTTCGCGTCGTCGGGGGAGACGCGTCCCTTCGCCAACAGCGCGTCGATCTCGGCGCGGATGCCCGCGACGCCCTTGTCGACCCGCTCCTGGTCGAGGTCGGTGATGACCACCGGCACCTGGAGGCGGCGGAGGAAGAGCAGCGCGAACTGCGAGGCCATGAGGCCCGCGCCGACCACCCCGACCTTGGTGACGGGCTTGGCCAGCGCCCTGTCGGGCGCTCCCGCGGGACGCTTGGCGCGCTTCTGCACCAGATCGAACGCGTAGATGCTCGCGCGGAACTGGTCGCCCGAGATCAGGTCGGCCAGCGCCTCGTCCTCGGCGGCGAAGCCCTCCTCGCGCGTGGTGTTCTTCGCGGCCTTGAGCAGCTCCAGCGCGCGGTACGGAGACGCCGCGACCGTGCCGATCCGCGACTCCAGCTGCTTGCGCGCGATCGAGATCGCGACGTCCCACTTGACCAGCCGCTCCAGCTTGCCGGGCGCGTTCGGCCGCTCCACCTTCACGGAGCCGCCGATCACACCGTCGGCCCAGCGGAGCGAGTCCTCGAGGAAGGCGGCGGGCGGGAAGATCGCGTCGGCGATGCCGAGGTCGAACACCTCCTGGCCCTTGAGCGTGCGGTTGTTCTTCAGCGGGTTCTCGACGACGACCTTGAGGGCGTTCTCGATGCCGATCAGGTTCGGCAGGAGCCACGCGCCGCCCCAGCCGGGGATGATGCCGAGGAAGACCTCGGGGAGCCCGAGCGCGGGGATGGAGGAGTCGACGGTGCGGTAGTCGGCGTTCAGGCCGATCTCGGTGCCGCCGCCCAGGGCGAGGCCGTTGATGAAGGCGAAGGACGGCACGCCCAGCTCGGCCAGCATCCCCAGCGTGCGGTGGCCCAGGCGCGCCAGCTGGCGGCCGAGCTCACGGCTCGGGATGGCCCCGACCTTGCTGAGGTCGGCTCCCGCGGCGAGGATGAACGGCTTGCCGGTGATGCCGACCGCCTGGATCTCGCCGCGCGAGGCGCGCTCCTTCTGCGTGAGGAGGACGTCCGCCAGCTCGAAGAGCGACGCCGGCCCGAAGGTGTTGGGGCGGGTGTGGTCGCGGTCGTTGTCGAGCGTGATCAGGGCGAGCGTGCGGCCGCTGGGCAGCGGCACGTCGCGGACGTAGGAGTGGGTGACGACCTCGCCCTCGGCGAGGTCCACGAGGTTCTCGAATCCGTCGAGCATGGGTCAGCGTCCCTTCCGTCGTCCGCGCTTGCCGTCGTAGTGCGGGTTCTCCCAGATCACCGTGCCGCCCTGGCCGAGGCCGACGCAGAGGGCCGTCACGCCGTAGCGGACCTCGGGGTGCGACTCGAACTGCCGGGCCAGCTGGATCATCAGCCGGACCCCGGAGGAGGCGAGCGGGTGGCCGATCGCGATCGCTCCGCCGTACTCGTTGACGCGCGGGTCGTCGTCGTCGAGGCCGAAATGGTCGAGGAAGGAGAGCACCTGCACGGCGAACGCCTCGTTGAGCTCGAAGAGCCCGATGTCCTCGATGCCCAGGCCCGCCTTGCGGAGCGCCTTCTCGGTCGAGGGGACCGGGCCGATGCCCATGATCTCGGGCTCGACGCCGGCGTACGCGAAGCTCACCATCCGCATCTTCGCGGACAGGCCCAGCTCCTGCGCGGCGTCGGCGCTGGCCAGGAGCGACACCGTCGCTCCGTCGTTGAGCCCGGAGGAGTTGCCCGCGGTCACCCGGCCGTGGGGGCGGAACGGGGTCCGCAGGCCCGCGAGGCCCTCGAGGGTCGTCTCGGGGCGCGGTGCCTCATCGGCGGTCGCGAGGCCCCAGCCCGCGGCGCTGCGCGTGGCGACGGGGACGAGGTCCGGCTGGATGCTGCCGGCGGCGTACGCGGCGGCGAGCTTCTGCTGGCTCCGCAGGGCGTAGTGGTCGGCGCGCTCCTTCGTCAGGTGCGGGAAGCGGTCGTGGATCCGCTCCGCCGTGCGGCCCATGTTGAGCGCGTCCTCGCCGACGAGGCGCTCGGAGAGGAAGCGCGGGTTGGGGTCGGCGCCGAAGCCCATCGGGTGCCGGCCCATGTGCTCCACGCCGCCGGCGAGGACCACGTCGTAGGCGCCGAACGCGATGCCGCCCGCGGTCGCGGTGACCGAGGTCATCGCTCCGGCGCACATGCGGTCGATGGCGAAGCCGGGCACCGACTTCGGCAGCCCTGCGAGCAGCGCCGCCGTGCGGCCGAGGGTCAGGCCCTGGTCGCCCTGCTGGGTGGTGGCGGCGATCGCCACCTCGTCCACCCGCTCCTTCGGCAGCGCGCCGTTGCGCTCCAGCAGACCGATCATCGCCTTGACGACGAGGTCGTCGGCCCGGGTCTGCCAGTACATGCCCTTCTCGCCGGCACGCCCGAACGGAGTACGGACTCCGTCGACGAACACGACTTCGGATCTCTCGGCCACAATGCCTCCCAGGAACTCACGGTCGCCGTCGATCGTAGGAACCGGCACCGCGCAGCCGGAATCCTTTGCCGCTTCCTACGAAAGGGTTTCGGTGCCCTCGGCCGGCGCTTGGGCCGCTTCGACAAACGCGGTGGCGATCGAGCCCGACGTGGCCTCGACCTGCCAGGCACGGGCGCCGGCACGGGTGAGCTCCGCGGCGACCGACTCCGCGGTCAGCGGCTCGGGCGGGTTCCAGGCCACCCGGCGCAGCAGCTCCGGCGTGAGCAGGTTCTCGACCGGGAGCGAGAGCAGCTCGGCGATCTCGGTGACCACGGCGCGTCCCGCCTTCAGACGGGCGTCGGCGGCCGGGTTGCGATCGCCCCACGCCCGCGGAGGGGGGAGCGTGTCGGCGGCCGGGCGGGTCGGGCTCGGCAGGTCCTCGGTCGTCGTCCCGCGCTCGATCGCGGCCCACCAGCGCTCGACCTCGCCGCGGCTGGCGCGGCCGGTGAAATCGCGGCGGCCCGAGAGCTGGCCGATGCTGGTCGGGATGTTGCGGGCGACCGCGATGATCGAGGAGTCGGGGATCAGGCGGCCGGGAGCGATGTCGCGCTCGCGGGCGAACGCGTCCCGGGCCAGCCAGAGCTCGCGCGCCACGGCGAGGGGGCGCGGGCCGCGGAGCGAGTGCATGCCGGAGAGGCGGCGCCACGGATCCGGCGGGACCGCCTTCGGGGCGCGCGCGAGCGTCGCCTCGAACTCCTCGCGGGCGATGCGCGTCTTCCGCGCGGCGATGAGCATCTCCTCCATGCGGTCGCGGAGGTCCACGAGGAGCTCCACGTCCTTCGCGGCGTAGACGAGCCAGCTCTGGGGGAGGGGGCGGGTCGACCAGTCGGCGGCCGAGTGCTCCTTGGCCAGGTGGATGCCGAGGAGGTCCTCGACGACGGCGCCGAGGCCCACCTTGGGCAGTCCGAGGAGCCGGGCGGCGAGCTCGGTGTCGAAGATCCGCACCGGGTCCAGGCCCACCTCGCGCAGGCAGGCGAGATCCTGGCTGGCGGCGTGGAGGACCCACTCCTCCTGGCCGATGACCGCCTGCAGGGCGTCCATCCGGCCGATGGCGGGGGGATCGAAGAGGAACGCGCCGGCACCGCGCCGGTAGACCTGGATCAGGTACGCGCGCTGCGAGTAGGTGAAGCCGGAGGCGCGCTCGGCGTCGACGGCGACGGGGCCCTCGCCGGCGGCGAGGGCGTCGACCGCGGCGAGGAACTCGTCGGGCGTGGAGAGGACACGGTAATCAGTCACGGTTGTTCCGTCGGAAGGCGAGCGGGGTCACACCGTCGCTCGATACGGGCGGGAGACCCGCGAGCATGCACAACAGCTCCCCCCACCCTTCCACGTGAGCGGCGAGCTGCGCATCATCCGGGCTCCAGGAGGCGCGGATCTCGATCTGCGCACCGTCGCCCTGAGCGGCCAGCTCGCCGAAACCGGTGGAGAGCACCTTGGTGGCCGTGCCGGACGCGGCGGAATAGGAGGCGCCCCGCGCCCCGAGGGCGTCGATGAGCCAGGACCAGGCGACCTCGGCGAGGAACGGATCGGTGCCGATCTCGACCTCGAGCGGGGCCTGGGCGAAGCAGACGACACGGAAGGGGCCGCCCCACTGCTCGGGCTCCTCGGGGTCGTAGAGCAGGATGAAGCGCCCCGTGCCCAGCTCGGAGTCGCGTCCGTGCGCGTGCGGCGCGACGTCGCCCGACAGGGCGAGGGCCCAGGGCGCGAGACCCGACGGCGAGGCGATCTCGGAGACGGTGAGCTCGGCGCGCGTGGCAGCGACGCGGATCGACTCCGTCGCGACCCGGAACTCCTCGGGGAGCTGGGACGACGCTGGGAATTCGGGCACGATCGCAGACTAGGGTTCCGACGCGCCCGGGACGCGGAGGCACGCCGGGTGGGCGGCTCTCAGCGCGTGCGGCTCCAGCGGGCGTAGACGGCTCCGGAATCGTCCGCGGCCAGCAGCGTCAGGGCGTAGGCGTCGTCGACGACGGCCGTGCCCGTCGCGACCGGGAGGCCCGGGAGGACCACGCGCGGCGAGGTGGTGAGGCACAGCTCGTCGACCCGGCCCGAGGCGAGGAACTGGCCCGAGAGCGAGGCGCCGCCCTCGCAGACGACGCGGTGCAGGCCGAGCCCGGCGAGAGCCTCCAGGAGCTCGTCGACGCCGATCCGCTCCGAGGAGGACGGGACCGGGACGACCTCGACGCCGGCGGGGAGCCCCTCCACCGCGCCGCGCGACTCCGGCACCAGCAGCAGGACCCGGGAGCCCTCCTGCAGCTCCAGGCGGTGCCCGGCGAGATCGCCCGAGGCGGAGACGACGGCGAGCGGGACCCGCCGGGGGACGCGGTAGCCCTCGGCGCGGACGCTGGCGGCTCCGACGAGGACGACGTCGGCCTGCTCGCGGACGACTCCGAGGATCGTGCGGTCGACGCGGTTGGTGAGCGTCTCGCTCGTGCCGTCGGAGCCGGTGCTGGAGCCGGTGACGCTCGCGATCATGTTCAGGCGCACGCGCACCGCCTCGTCGGGACGCCAGGCGTCCGCGACCGCCGCTCGCGCGCCCTCCTCGCCGATCACGATCGGCGGACCGGCGGGGACGAGCGGCCGGAGGATCATGCGGCCAGGTGCGCGCGGACCTGCCGCTTGGTACGGCCGAGCAGCGCGGTCATGCCGCGCAGGCGCAGCGGCGAGACCGCCTCCGAGAGGCCGATGGTCTGCGGGAAGTCGTCGGGAACGGCGAGCACCTGCTCGGGGGTGAGCCCGGCCAGGCCCTGCGCCAGGATCGACGCGAAGCCGCGCGTCGTGGGCGCCTCGCGGGGAGCCGTGGCGTGCAGGTGCACGATCCCGCCCTCGACGTCGACGACGATGAAGACGGGCGCCTGGCACTCCTCCACGCGCTCGAAGAGGTCCGGGTGGTCGCGGTAGCGCTCGGGCAGGTCGGGGAGCTCGTTCGAGAACTCGAGCAGGAGCTGCAGGCGCTCCGGCTTCTCGAGGGCGAGGAACTCCTCGCGGATGTCGCGCAGAGCGTCGGGGAGCGTGGTGTCGGTCATCCGGTCCAGTGTCTCATCGGGGGAGGGGCGGCGGGCGGTCGCAGCGGAGGCCGGGAGCCCGGATCCGGCCCGTCGACGGGCGGATCGGCGCTCCCGGCCTCCGTCGTGACGCGTCAGCGGGCCGCGGGAGCCTCGCCGGGCTCGGCGCCCTGCACGATCGGGACGCGGACGGCGCTGCCCCACTCGGTCCAGGAGCCGTCGTAGTTGCGGACGCCCTCGAAGCCGAGGAGGTGGGTCAGCACGAACCAGGTGTGGGCGGAGCGCTCGCCGATCCGGCAGTAGGCGATGACGGAGTCGCCGTCCTTCAGCCCCGCGCCCTCGCGGTAGATGCCGTTCAGCTCGTCGAGGGGGCGGAAGGTGCCGTCCTCGGCGGCGGCCCTGCCCCAGGGCACGTTCTGCGCGCTGGGGATGTGACCGGCGCGCAGGGCGCCCTCCTCCGGGTAGGCCGGCGCCGTGGTGCGCTGCCCGGTGAACTCCTCCGGGGAGCGGACGTCGATCAGCGGGTTGCCGAAGTGCGCGAGGACGTCGTCCTTGAAGGCGCGGATCTCGGCGTCGCTGCGCTCGACGACGGGGTACTCGGCGGGCTCCGGGGAGGAGGCGTCCGTGGTCGTCGGGCGGCCCTCCGCGAGCCACTTGTCGCGACCGCCGTCGAGCAGACGGACGTCCTCGTGGCCGAAGAGGGTGAAGACCCAGAGCGCGTAGGCGGCCCACCAGTTGTTCTTGTCGCCGTAGACGACGACGGTGGTGTCGCGGGCGATGCCCTTGCCGCCGACGAGCGCGGCGAACGCGGCACCGTGGATGTAGTCGCGCTGCACCGGGTCGTTGAGGTCGGTGTGCCAGTCGATCTTGACGGAGCCGGGGATGTGGCCGGTCTCGTAGAGCAGGACGTCCTCGTCGGACTCGACGACGACGAGACCGGGAGTGCCGAGGCGCTGCTCGAGCCAGTCGGCGCTGACGAGCCGTTCGGGGTGCGCGTAGGAGGCGAACTTCGGCGACGGATCGGTTTCGACGGACAAGGAGGACCTCCAGGATGGTGCGCGGAGCGCGGGCGTGATTCCACGGCGGGCTACGCTGGAGCCCGCCCTTCAGCGACAGTACGCGTCCGCGGACGACGCCGCACGGAGGGCGCCGTAAGAGTTCGACACAGAACCGCGGCGGCTCCGTGCCCGGTGCGGCCGCCGCCACTGAGCGCACGGACCCCCGCCGTGCGCAGGATGCGAGACGCGAGTGAGCCCCGACGACGTCCGATCGACGAGCAGCCTGACCGCCCGCTCGCCCCAGATCAGCGGGCACGAGATCGCGTCGACGCTGGTGCCCCCGCGCCAGTTCGAGGGCGCCACCTTCGAGAGCTACCGTCCCGACCCGGAGTACCCCTCGCAGGCCGACGCGGTGGAGGCTCTCCGCGCGTTCGCCGCCGGCGGCGGATCCAAGGGCGGCGGAGGCGGCTTCCTGGGCTTCGGCCGGAAGAAGGCCCCCGCGGTCAAGCCGGGCGTGTACCTCGACGGCGGCTTCGGCGTCGGCAAGACCCACCTGCTCGCGGCGATCTGGCACGCGGTGCCGGGCCGCACCTACTTCGGGACGTTCATCGAGTACACCGCGCTCGTCGGCGCGCTCGGCTACGCGGCGACCGTCTCGCTCCTCAAGGGCTCGGCGCTCCTGTGCATCGACGAGTTCGAACTGGACGACCCGGGCGACACGATGCTGATGACGCGGCTCCTCGGCGAGCTGGTCGCCTCCGGGACCCGCATCGCCGCGACCTCGAACACCCCGCCCAACGCGCTGGGCGAGGGGCGCTTCGCCGCGGCGGATTTCCTCCGCGAGATCCAGTCGATGGCCGCCCACTTCGAGACGATGCGGATCGACGGCACCGACTACCGGCGCCGCGACATCGAGGGCCACGCCGTGGTGCGCACCGACGAGGAGATCGACGCTCTCGTCGCGGCCGCCCCCGCAGGCTCCGTCGTCACCGACGACCCGTTCGCGGACGCCGTGCACCACCTGGGCACCGTGCACCCCTCCCGCTACATCAAGGTGATCGACGGCGTCGACACCATCGTGCTCCGGGGTGTCACCGCTCTGACCGACCAGACCGACGCCCTGCGCCTCGTGGCCTTCATCGACCGGGTCTACGACGCGCAGATCCCGGTCCTCGCCTCCGGGACGCCCCTCGACGAGGTCTTCGGCGGCGACATGCTGAGCGGCGGCTACCGCAAGAAGTACCTGCGCTCGATGTCGCGGCTCATCGCGCTCACCTCGATGGCGCCCCGCTCCTAGGGGCGGATCCGCTCTCCTCCCGGCGTTCCCGGGGTCGTCGTCGTGCCGTCCGCCAGCGCGCCGTAACGCGCTTTTTACACAGGGGCCTCGGCCGTAACCTCCGCGAAACGCGGTGCCTCACGGGACGAAACCTCGCGCCACCAGACTGTCGGCTACCCGAGGTGACCCGACACCCGCGTGTCTCCAGGCCGTGCTCCGACGCAGCGTCCTCGCTCCGGGCTTTTCTCTGCACACTCACGAGAGGTTCAACAATGGATCAAGGCAATACCGCGTTCCTGCTCATCGCAGCCGCGCTGGTCCTGCTCATGACCCCCGGGCTCGCCTTCTTCTACGGCGGCCTGGTGCGTGCGAAGAGCGTCATCAGCATGATGATGCTCAGCTTCGGAGCCATGGGCCTCATCGGGGTCCTCTGGGTCCTGTACGGCTACGCGATCGCGTTCGGCAACGGCCCGTCCGGCCCCGCAGGGACCGACACCTTCGTCGGCATCGACGGCGTCCTCGGCATCGACACCGCCCAGATCGGCCTGCAGGGCATCTACAACGACGCGCTCGGCGAGCAGACGTCGGCCTACCCGACGCTGGCCTTCGCCGCGTTCCAGGCGACGTTCGCGATCATCACCGTCGCGCTCATCTCCGGCGCCATCGCGGACCGCGCGAAGTTCGGCGCCTGGATGGTCTTCGCCGGCGTCTGGGCCACCGTCGTCTACTTCCCGGTCGCCTCGTGGGTCTTCAACTTCACCCTCGGCGACGACGCCACCGTCGTCGACGGCGGCTGGATCGCCTACGGCGTCGGCGCGATCGACTTCGCGGGCGGCACCGCCGTCCACATCAACGCCGGAGCGGCGGCCCTCGCCCTCGCCCTGGTGCTCGGCAAGCGCGTCAACTTCACCAAGGGCGCGCACCAGCCGCACAACCCGCCGTTCGTGCTCCTGGGCGCCGGACTGCTGTGGTTCGGCTGGTTCGGCTTCAACGCCGGCTCCGAGCTCGCCGCCGACGGCATCGCGGCCGTCGCCTTCCTCAACACCATCGCCGCTCCGGCCGCCGCGATCCTCGGCTGGCTCGTCGTCGAGAAGATCAAGGACGGCAAGCCCACCTCGATCGGCGCCGCCTCGGGCGCGGTCGCGGGCCTCGTCGCGATCACCCCGGCGTGCGCCAGCCTGTCGCCGTTCTGGGCGATCGTCCTGGGCGTCATCACCGGAGCCGTCTGCGCCCTGGCGATCGACCTCAAGTACCGCCTCGGCTACGACGACTCGCTCGACGTGGTCGGCGTGCACCTGGTCGGCGGCCTCATCGGAACGCTCTACATCGGCTTCTTCGGCACCGGCGTGGGCCTGTTCCTCACCGGCGACGCGAGCCAGCTCGGCAAGCAGGCCCTCGCGGCCTTCACCGTCCTCGCCTACTCCTTCGTCATGACGCTCCTCATCGGCTGGATCATCCAGAAGACGATGGGCTTCCGTGTGAAGAACGAGGACGAGATCGCCGGCATCGACACGGCCATCCACGGCGAGGCGGGCTACGTCCTGGCGGACTGACCCCCTCCTCCGCAGCACCCGACGGGGTGCCGGCTCTCCGGAGCCGGCACCTCGTCGGCGCGTCCGGGACGGGCGACCGCCGGGCACGCCCCCGCGGGCGGGCGGCCGCGGATCCGGGCTAGGGTTCCGGGGTGCCCTCCTCGCGCTCGGTCGTGTCCCTGCTCCTCCGACTCCTCGGCCGCGCGGTCGCCCCGCGGCCGGACGCCGGGCCCCGCCCGCAGCGCCCGTACCTGAGCACGACGGCGCCGACGCCGGGCGCGAGCGGAGTGGGCCGCACCGTCGAGGTCGACCCGTCGCGGCTCCGCGGGGTCCGCCTGGGCTACGCGCCCACGCCCGACGGCGACCCGGACCCGGGCGAGGTCGTCTGGACCTGGGTCCCCTACGAGGAGGACGACGGCCGCGGCAAGGACCGCCCGGTGCTCGTGCTCGCGGTCGAGAAGTCGGGGACGGTTCTCGCCGTGCGGCTGAGCTCGAAGGAGCACTCCGACTACCTGGCCGTCGGCACCGGCGGCTGGGACCCGGACGGGCGCCCCAGCTGGGTCGACCCGGAGCGCGTGTTCCGCGTGCACCCCGCCGGGATGCGCCGCGAAGGAGCAGCTCTGGAGCGCGCTCGGTACGACGCCGTCGCCCGGGTGCTCTCGGCGCGGTACGGCTGGCACTGAGCGCTCGACGCCGTCGAGCGGCCACGAGTGGTCGCCGCTGACCGCCTCACGGGAGATCCCTGCCCGTCGAACGAGGGCCGTGCTCCTCGGAGGAGGCGTCAGACCGGGTCGATCGGCACGAAGCCCGCGTACTTCGCGGCGCGGCCGTCCCCGGAGGACGTGCCGGTGAGCCTGCGCTGCACCCACGGCGCGACGTGCTGCCGGTAGTACTGCACGGTTCCGCCGCGCCGGAGTGCGGCCTCGGGAGCGTCGGGCAGCGCGGCGGGCGGCGTGAGCCCGAGCGCCCGCAGGACCCGGTCGGCCACCCGCCGGTGTCCCCGCGGGCCGAGGTGCAGGCGGTCCTCCGACCACAGCGCCGGATCGGCGAAAGCGGGGTCGTGCCAGTTGTCGGCGACGACCACGTCGGTCCGGTGGCTCGTCCGGCGCAGGACGGCGTCGGTCAGCGCGTCCCCGCGGCGACGGATGAGCGAGCCGAGCGGGAGCCGCGGCGACGGATCGGCGCCGGCCAGGGCGATCAGCACGACGCCCTGCTCGTCGCAGCGCTCGAGGACGCGGAGGTAGGCGTCGGCGATCCGCTCGATGTCGGCCCGCGGGCGCAGCATGTCGTTGCCGCCGCCGTTGAAGGAGAGGTGGGTCGGACCCAGGGCGAGCGCGGGCTCGAGCTGCTCGGCGAGGATCGGCGCGATGAGCCGGCCCCGGATCGCGAGGTTCGCGTACTCGATCCGCTCACCCGTGGCCGCCGCCCATCCCGCGGCCGCCAGATCGGCCCAGCCGCGCGGGGTGCCGTCCGGCCGCTCGTCGCCGACGCCCTCGGTGAAGGAATCGCCGATCGCGACGTAGCGGACGGCCGTCATCGGCGGGTTCCGGAGGTGCGCATCGTGGCACTGTACCGCTCCGAGGCCGGGCTCAGGCGCGGCGCCTCAGCGGGGTGACCGGTGCCGAGCGGATGCTGCTGGGGCGGGCCGGAGTCGCAGCGCCCGGCGCTGCGGTGAGCAGCTCCTCCTCGGGCCGGGTGCCGGGCCGATGCTCGCGCTCGGGACGCGGGGCGGCCCGGAACCAGGCGGCCAGCGCGGAGGACCGGCGGTGCCTCCGGTGGTCGCGGTCCAGCTCGGCGGTGCCCCGGTAGCCGGAGCCCCGGGCGATGCGGTCGAGGCCGCCGAGAGCGACGGGGGTGCTCGCCATCAGGACGGCGGCCAGCTCGAGTCGGCGGAGGGCGAGGTGCTCGTCGAGGCCGAGCCCGTAGCAGCGGCGGAACCGCAGCCGCAGCAGCAGGGCGGGCATGCACAGGAGACGCGTGAGGTCCTTGTTCGTGACGCGGAGGCGCGGAATGCGTTCCGGGTGGCGCAGTGATCGGTGTCGGACCGGCGCGACCGGCGAGGGCTGTGCCATCGTCGGGAGGGGGCGGAGTCCCCGCCGATCCGGAACCGACACCCAGGAGACGACCGCATGGCGCACGCCGCGCTGATCATCCACAGCGCACGGAAGGTCGACGCGGCCGGGACGGTGGAGGACCACTGGCTCCTCGCGCGGGACGGCGCGATCACGGCGACCGGCACCGGCACCGGCTGGCAGGCGCAGGCGGAGGGGGCGCAGCTGCACGACGCGCGGGGCCTCACCGCTGTCCCGGGCTTCCTCGACCTCCATGTGCACGGAGGGGGCGGTCACGGCTTCGACGGAGGAGCGGAGGCGATCCGCGCGGGCCTCGCGCTGCACCGCTCCCGCGGCACCACGCGCTCGCTGGTCAGCCTGGTCTCGGCGCCGCTGGAGCAGCTGGAGTCCTCTCTGGACGCGGTCTCGGCCCTCGCGGTCACCGACCCGCTCGTGCTCGGCGCGCACCTCGAGGGCCCGTTCCTCGCGCCCTCGCGCAGGGGAGCGCACGACCCCGCGGCTCTCGTGCACCCCTCCTCCGGCGCGGTCGGCCGGCTGCTGGACGCCGCCCGCGGACGCCTCGCGCAGATCACGCTCGCGCCCGAGCTGCCGGGAGCCCTCGCCGCGGTGGAGCGGCTCGCCGGCGCCGGCACGGTGGTCGCGGTGGGCCACACCGAGGCGGACGCCGACCAGGCGCGGGCAGCGTTCGACCGCGGAGCCCGGCTGGTCACGCACGCGTTCAACGCCATGCCCGGGATCGGCCACCGCTCCCCGGGCCCGATCCCGGTGGCCCTGGGAGACGAGCGGGTCGCGCTCGAGCTGATCCTCGACGGCCGGCACGTGGACGTCGAGGTGGTGCGGCTCGCGTTCGCGGCGGCTCCCGGGCGGATCGCGCTCGTCACCGACGCGATGGCGGCGGCCGGGGCGGGCGACGGAGCGCACCGCCTCGGCCCGCTCGACGTCGAGGTGCTCGGCGGAGTCGCCCGGCTCGCGGGCACCGCTGTGCTCGCCGGATCCACGCTCACGCAGGACGAGGCCCTGCGGCGCGCCGTCGGGCCCGGCCGGCTCGGGCTGGAGGCGTCCGTCGCCGCCCTCACCGCCGTTCCCGCCCGCGTGCTCGGCCGTGGCGACCTCGGCCTGCTGGCCCCCGGGTACCGCGCCGACGTCGTCCTGCTCGACGCGTCGCTCCGCGTGCAGCGGGTCTGGGCCGAGGGGCGCCTGTTCCCCGACTCCGCGGACGGCGCGTCGCGACCCCGGGTCAGGGCGTCGGCGTGACGGTCCAGGTCCCCTCGGTCTGGACGGCCATGACGCCGGGCAGGTCGGCCTCGAACACCTCGGAGAAGGCGACGGAGTCGCCGAACAGCTGCGGCTGATCGGAGGTCGTGAACACGCGGCCGGAGAACGAGTCGTCCGGACCCGCGGGCGTGTAGTCGACCGTCACGCGCGGGACGTCGTCGGAGAAGAAAAGGACGGCCGGGCCGGTGCCGGACTGCGCACCGCTCACCGTCGCGAGGTCGTTCCAGCTCTGCAGGCCGAGCGTCCACGGCCCGTCGGCTCGGACGATCACCTGCTGCTCGACGGGGTCGTCGCGGAAGATCCCGGTCAGGAACGACCCCGTCATCGGGGCGGCGGCCTCGCCGAAGGGCGTCATCCGGCCCGCGGCGGTGACGATCGCCGTGCCGGTGCAGGCCGAGCAGTCCAGGCTCAGGACGACCGCGAACTCGCCCTGCCGCTGGAACGACACGTCGGCCGGGCCGGTGCCCGAGACGGTGGCGGGGACTCCCTCGCCGACCGGCCCGGCGTCGACGACGGTTCCGACCGGCTCGGCGGTCGCCGGAGCGGAGGGGGTCGGGCTCGGAGTGATCAGGTCGGTGATGGCGGGTCTCGGCGTCCGCGAGGCGGGCGCGGACGCCGTGGCGCCCGCCTCGGCCCCGCCGCCGGCGGTGCACCCGCCCAGCAGCAGGAGCCCCGCCGCTGCCGTCGTCGCCACTGCTGCTGTCGTCCCCCGAGCCCTCATGCGTCCAGACTGCCAGGGCTGGTCCGGATCGTCGTCCCCGGAGGGAGTCAGAGGAGCAGGGCGCCGAGGCCCGCGGCGGCGAGGACGACGATCCACGGGGGCACGGTCCAGCGCGTCAGCGCCACGAAGGCGCCGATCGCGAGCGCCAGAGCGCCGGTCGAGCCGATGCCCTCGGTCAGCACCGGGTCGTAGAGGGCGCCGCCGAGCAGTCCCACCACGCCGGCGTTCACGCCGGCCAGCGCCCTCTGCGCGACCGGCAGGTGCCGCAGCCGCTGCCAGAACGGGAGCACGCCGACCACGAGCAGAGCGCCCGGCAGGAAGATCGCGACCAGCGCGATCGCCGCCCCCGCGACACCGTCCGGCGTCCCCGCGCCCACCGCGCCGAGGAACGCGGAGAAGGTGAAGAGCGGGCCGGGCACCGCCTGCGCCGCCCCGTATCCGGCCAGGAACTCGCTCTGCCCGACCGTGCCGGCGCCGACCGTCTGCGCCTCCAGCAGAGGCAGCACGACGTGGCCGCCCCCGAACACCAGAGCGCCCGCGCGGTAGAAGACGGAGGCGAGACCCGCCGCTCCCTCGCCCGTGAGAGCGACCAGCAGGGGGAGGCCGGCCAGGAGGAGTCCCCAGAGGGCGAGCGCCGAGACCGCGAGCGCCGTCGGGATCCGGACCGCGAAGCCCGGGCCGTCGTCTGGAGCCGCCTCCTCACGGCGGAGCCACAGGACGCCGGCCAGGCCCGCCGCCGCGATCACCGCCACTTGCAGCGCGGGCTCCGGGGCGAGGAGCACGGCGACGGCCGCCGCACCGGCGATCGTCGCGCGTCGGCGGTCCGGTGCGAGCGAGCGCGCCATCCCGAGCACGGCCTGTGCGACGACCGCGGCCGCCGCCGCCTGGAGGCCCAGGAGCCAGCCGGCGGAGGCGACATCGCCCGCCCCGGCGACGAGCCCGGCGACGAGGACCAGGGCGATCGCCGAGGGGAGCGTGAATCCGCACCACGCGGCGACCAGTCCGGCGAGTCCCGCGCGCTGCAGGCCGACCGCCATCCCGACCTGGCTGGACGCGGGTCCGGGGAGGAACTGGCACAGCGCGACGAGGTCGGCGTACGCGCGATCGGTCAGCCAGCCGCGGCGCACCACGAACTCCTCGCGGAAGTAGCCGAGGTGCGCGATCGGCCCGCCGAACGAGGTCAGCCCGAGGCGGAGGAACACGAGGAGCACGGGGAGGGCGCCGCCCCGCTGCAGCCGACCCGTCTCCGACACGGGGGCATCCTGCCAGACGGCGGTGTCCAGCACGCGTCGTGTCACCGGAAAAGGGACGATAAGCGGCCGGATAAGCGATTCCTCGCCCATTCTCCTCCGGTCGATAAAACGGTGGGTAGAAATACTGAACCCCTTCTCATCCCCTCTGTTAGCCTGATCCGGCTTCCCTTTCCTTCTCGAGGAGAAGGTGATCCGCATCAGTAGCGCGAGCGCTGCCGCTCGTTCACTGAACGCCTTCTCCTCCTCTTTCGATCGGTGTACCCGGAACGGTGACGATCGGAAAGGCTCTCTCTTCCGTGACTACTCAGGACACTGCCGTCGGCGACTCCGCCGACTCCTCCCGCACCGGCTCCCGATCGGGCGTCAAGGCCCTCTCCGCTCTCTCCCGCCGCACGATCCTCGCCGGATCCGTCGCCGGCGCGGGCGCGATCGCCTTCGCGACGCCGGCCCTCGCGGCCGGCGACCTCACCGCGGTGCCCCGACTGCCCGGCGAGGTCTCGCGCCTGTCCACCGCCACGTCGAAGACGGGCGGGAAGCGCTACGAGATCATCGACGTCGTCGTCGCGGGGGACCGGGCGCGCCTGTTCGTGCCGCACGCGACGCCTCCGTCGCAGACCAGGGGCGCATCGATGCTCTGGTACTACCACGCCCGCAACGGCACCCACACGGCGCTCTCGAGCGCCTTCGCGTACTCGGCCGACCTCGCCGTTGACCGCGGCATCGTCAGCATCTGCCCGACCTACGGCGGCAGCATTTGGTCGAGCCCGCGGGCGATCGAGATCCAGGCCGCTGTCGTCGCCTGGGCCTCGTCGGTGTGGCGGATCGACGCGAGCCTCCTGCGCTCCGACTCCGGGGGCGGGCCGCTTCTGACCTGGGCCTACGGGAAGCGGATGGTGCCGAACATCCGGGGCGCGTACCTCTGCAACAGCTCCTACGACATGGAGGAGCGGGCGGCGAGCGAACCGGACCGGATCGGCCCCGAGTACGCCGACGCCGCGGCCATCGCCGCCACCAACCCGGCGCGGCTGCCCGCGTCGGTGTGGCGCGGTGCGCGGCTGAGGATCACCGGATCGCCCGACGACAAGGTCGTGCCGTTCGCCCTGCACGGCGCCGCCCTGCACGCCGCGGCTCTGCCCCTGGCGAAGGAGGCGACGCTGCGCACCCACCCGGGGGAGGGCACCGACGGCCACAAGGTCCCGAGCTTCACGAACAAGGAGATGATCGACACCTTCCAGCGCTGGATCGCCGAGGGCCCCGTGCCGCAGACGGAGCCCGAGCCCGAGACGCCGCCCGTGTCCACGCTGCCCGGCGCGGGCACCTACGAGAACGGCGCCGCGCAGATCGTCACCACCGGCACCTGGACGACGCTGAAGGCCACCGCGGACAGCGGCGGGAGCATCGCCTACTCGACCAGCTCCGGCGCCTCCGCGACGCTCGCCTTCACCGGCACGAGCATCGCCTGGATCAGCCGACTCACGTCGTCCTCCGGGATCAACGACGTCGAGCTCGACGGTGTGAAGGTCGCCTCCGTCGACCGCTACAGCGCGTCCACCCGCTCGAAGCAGACGGTGTGGAGCAGCGGACAGCTCGCCGCCGGGCCGCACACGCTGACGATCCGCCGGGGGAGCGGCCGCAATCCGGCCTCGACCGGGACCAACCTGCTGCTCGACTCCTTCGTGGTCGGCGACGCGACGCCTCCGCCGGCGACGACGCTGCCCGGAGCGGGCACCTACGAGAACGGCGCCGCCCCGATCGTCACGACCGGCACCTGGTCGACGTTGAAGGCGAGCACGGACAGCGGCGGCAGCATCGCCTACTCGACCACCGCGGGCGCCTCCGCCACCCTCGCCTTCACGGGTACCAGCGTGAGCTGGATCAGCCGCCTCACCGGCTCGTCCGGCATCAACGAGGTCGAGCTCGACGGAGTCACGGTCGCGTCCGTCGACCGCTACAGCGCCGCGACGCGGTCGAAGCAGACGGTCTGGAGCAGCGGACAGCTCGCGCCCGGGCCGCACACGGTGACCATCCGCCGCGGGAGCGGCCGCAACCCGGCCTCGAGCGGCACCAACCTGATCCTCGACGCGTTCGTGGTCGGCGACGCCGCTCCGGTCCCCACGGTCACCGTGCCCACGCCGATCGCGGAGTGGTCCTTCGCCGAGAGCGCCGCCCCCTTCGCCTCGGCCGTCGCGGGCGCTCCGGCGCTCCGGCAGGGCGCGGGCTCCTCCGCCCGCGCCGTCGCCACGCCGTTCGGCACCGGAGTCGCCCTCAACGGGACGACGGACCACCTGGTCGTCCCCAAGGACGAGGTCGGCCCGCTCAACCTGGGCGCCTCGACCGGCCAGGTGACGATCGCGGTGTGGGTGCTCAACTCCGACGCGGACGGCGCCTGCATCGCGGGCGTCTGGGAGGAGTCGACGGTCGGGCCGCTGCGCTCCTATGCGCTGTTCAACAACCTCCCCGAGTACGGCGGCTGGGAGCGCGTGTGCATGCACGTCTCGAAGCTCGGCGGGCCGACGCCCGGCTACCCGTACTCGCGCGACTACTCGGTGGAGCCCCGCCGGATCACGCGCGGCGTGTGGCAGCTGCACGTCGGGACGTATGACGGCGCAGTCGCGGTCTCGTACCTCGACGGCGCCGCCACCGCGTACCCGGTGTACACCGACAAGCTCGGCGCGACCTACGCCAAGAACCCCTACGTCTACCCCGACGGCCTCAACTCGGCTCCGGGCGACTTCGTGGTCGGAGCGGTCGGCCGGGACGGCACGATGATCAACCGCTTCGCCGGCTCCCTCGCCCGACTGCGGGTGTGGGACCGGGCGCTGACCGCGGAGCAGGTGAAGCAGCTCTACTCGGCCGAGAAGGGCGCACTCGGCTGACGACCCGAGAGCGGTGACACGAGTCCGAGAAGCGGATGATCCGCTTCTCGGACAAGGCCGTGTGAGCAATAGCCGGTGTCCCTCTTTCGAGGATGGTTTTATCGGCTGAATTTGGATCTGCGGGCGGCCGCTCCACTGCTGCTCCGCCGTTCTCCGCCGCCTGTGTCCGCTGCGCGGGATTCCGCACTCACGCGGACGTGCGCTCCCGGAGGGGCGGACCGGGAATTCATCGCCCGGCGGCCGCGCAGCCCTGTCCCGGATCTCGGAGTGCGGCCCCGCGCCAGATGCGCGCCGGCGCGACCACCTCCCAGCCGAGGGTGAGGTAGAGGGCGCGGCCGTCCGTGCTGGCGACGAGGAGACCGCTCCGTGCACCCTCGGACCGGGCCCAGGCGGTGAGGGCGTCGACGACCCGCCGTCCCAGCCCGCGTCGGCGGAACCGCGCATCGGTCTCGATCCTGTCCAGGACCGCGACCGTCCCGTGCACGGCGGCGGTGCCCTGAGCGGCGACGACTCCGTCGACCAGCAGCCGGACGCTCGCCACTCCGTCGGCGGCCTCGAGCACGGCTCCCACGAGCAGGGCTCCCTCGGAGGTGCGGATCGGGCCGAGGGACGCCGCCATCAGGCTCTCGTCGCCCGACACGAGCTCCAGCCCGGCGGCGGGCGCGAGGCGGGCGTCGTCGCCCAGGCCGATGACCGTCATCCACTCCCGGGGCCCGGCCGTCTGCTCGGCGCCCGCCTGCAGCGCGGAGGGCGACGGATCGACCAGGATCCGCTCCCGCGTTCGCGACTCCGCTCCGACATCGACCAGCCAGGCCCCGTCCTCGCGGACGCGCTGCACGCCGCGTGCCGGCACCAGCCCTCGATCCAGTCGTCCACCCGCTCCGTCGTCGTGATCACGCCCCGAGAGTAGCCGCGACCGGACGGACGCGGTCGTGGAATGGGGCTCTCCCGGCGGCGGCCGTCGATCCACGCCAGGGCCCCCCTCGCCGCGGATCGCACCCCGCGCACCGCGATCCGCCGGGACCTCCCGTTGTCAACCTCAGTGCCACGGCGCCGTCCCCGGCCCTACCGTCGGCGCGAGACATCCGCTGCACCGCCGAGACCCTGACGGCCGTGCCGAGAGTGAGGGGCCGATCCGTTGCCCAGGCAGGAGGGCGACCCGCGGAGCACCACCCGAGTGCTGCGCGAGCTGGTCGCCGCGTTCGAGGATCCCGGGGCCGTGCACCCGGCGCTGGCCCGGCAGGTGCGGAGCACCGCCCGCGAGCTGCTCGGCGCGTCGGAGCGGGAACCGCTGCGCCTGCGCGTGCGGATGCCGACCCTGATGGTCCCGCGCTCGGTCGTGGTCGAGGTGCCCGATCCGCCCCCGGTGCCGCCCGCCGCGCTCTGACCCGACGGCGCTCGTACACTCGGACGATGCGACACGGCATCGTCATCCTCCCGCAGGACCCGTGGGCCGAGGCCCGCCGGAAGTGGCAGTCGGCCGAGGGCCTGGGCTTCGACCACGCGTGGACCTACGACCACCTCTCCTGGCGCTCCCTCGCCGACCAGCCGTGGCACGCGACCGTCCCCACCCTCACCGCTGCCGCGATGGTGACCGAGACGCTCCGCCTGGGCACGTTCGTGGCCTCCCCGAACTTCCGCCACCCGGTGCCGTTCGCGAAGGAGATCGCGACGCTGGACGAGATCTCGGGCGGTCGGACGATCCTCGGGGTCGGCTCGGGCGGCACGGGCTTCGACGCGCGCGTGCTCGGGCAGCCCGACTACTCGCCCCGGCAGCGGCACGAGCGCTTCACCGAGTTCGTCACGGCCCTTGACGCGCTGCTGCGCTTCGAGGAGCCCGGCTCGGGCGGAGTGGACCTCGAGGGGGAGTGGTTCACCGCCCGCTCGGCGCGGATGGTGGGCGAGCCCGTGCAGCGCCCCCGCGTCCCGTTCGTCCTCGCCGCGAACGGGCCGAAGGGCCTCGCGCTCGTCGCCGAGCGCGGGCAGGGCTGGGTCACGACCGGCCCGGAGGGAGTGTCGAGCGAGGAGTGGTGGCGGGCGGTCGCGTCCCTCTCCCGGCGGCTCGATGCGGCGCTCGAGGCGGCCGGGCGCGACCCGCGCACCGTCGAGCGCCACCTCTCGCTCGACTCCGGGGGCGACTACTCCCTCGAGAGCGTCGCCCGGTTCGAGGACATGGCCGGCCGGGCGGAGGAGCTCGGCTTCACGGACGTGATCGCGCACTGGCCGCGGCGCGACGGCGTCTACGCGGGCGACGACGAGGTCCTCTACGAGGTCGCCTCGCGATTCTGACCGGGCCTAGGGGCTCCGGAGCGGTCCTCAGACCGCGCGGGCGCTCCCGCGGTCGACGAGACGCGCGGGCAGGAGGCGGATCGACGGCTCCTCGCCGCGGGACGGCTGCTCGATCCGCTCGACGAGCGTGTCGACCAGGTGCGCGCCGAGCTCGGCGGCACCCGTCTCGACGTAGCTGTAGGGGAGCGAGAAGTCGCGGGCGAACTCGGCCGAGTACAGGCTCACGACGGACAGCTGCCCGGGCACGGCGACAGCGCGTCGGCCCAGGATCGCGGGAAGCATCGCGATGGTCCGGTCGCTGTGGACGACCAGCGCCGTGAGTCCGGGGTTGTCGTCGAGGAACGCCGTGATCATCGGCTCGACGGCGTCGGCGGCGGTGGCGGCCGGGCGCATCACCAGCTCGATCCCGAGCCGACCGGCGGTCTCGAGAGCCGACTCGCGGAACCGGAGCCCGTAGGTCCCTCCGCGGTCGAAGACGCGCTCAGGAGGGGTGACGAGACCGATGCTCCGATGCCCGAGGGCGCCCAGGTGCTCGATCAGCAGGCGGGCCGCGTCGCCGAAGTCGAGGTCGAAGACGTCCACCCCGGAGGGGTCCGCGGGCACGCCGAGGGCGGCACCGGGCCGCCGCGAGGCGCGCAGGACGGGCAGCCGGTCGTCGTCGTCCGCGACGCTCAGGAGGATCAGTCCGTCGACCTGGCCGGAGCGCGTGAGTCGGCGGACGGCAGCCGCCCCGTCGGCCTCGGTGGCCAGCAGCACGTCGTAGCCGAGCTCGCGGGCGCGGGCCGTGATGGGGAGCACGTACTCGACCATCGCGGGCGCGAACTCGTCCGGGTCGAAGTGGACGAGCAGGCCGAGCGCCATGGTGCGGCGCGTCGCGAGCGCCCGTGCTCCGGCGTTGACCGTGAAGTCGAGCTCGGCGATCGCGTCCTCGATGCGCTTGCGCGTCTCGGCGGAGATGCTGCGCTTGCCGGAGAGGACGTACGACACAGTGCTGCGAGAGACCCCTGCCGCTTTCGCGACGTCTCCGATCGTGGCCATCTCCACCCCCGCTCGAACCGTGTCGAGAGTGGCAGTGCGGCGCGGCGCACGCAACTCGGGCGCCGCGTCCCCGGAGCGAGGACCGGACGCTGCGGCTCCGGCGCTCTGCTCGTCCACGGCGCGGCCGTCCCCGTCGGGGAACGTCCGGTCCCGACCACACGCCGACGCGGCCGGGCGCACGAGGTGCCCGGCCGCGTCAGGGCGTTCTCGACGGATCAGCCGCAGCGCGCCGCACCGTAGGCCGGTGCCGTGGATCCGCTCGCCGCAGCGCCGTCGACCGTCCCCGCGATCCGCACGTCGAGAGCGCCGGCTCCGACGCTCGCAGCGCGGGTGCTGAAGGCGGCCGAGACCGTCTTGCCGGGAGCGACCCCGGTGAAGGTCTTCGTGCCCCAGGCCGAGCCGATCGTGACGTCAGCGGCGACCGCGCTGGTGTTGGTCGCCGTCCCCGTGATCGTGACCTTCCCCGCGGTGCAGCGCGAGGCCGCCGTGCCGCTCACCGTCAGGCCCGTGGTCCGCCCGACGAAGGGCGTGACCGAGATCCTGTCGATGTTGGGCGCGTACTGCGAGGTGAGCAGGACGCCGGGGAAGGTGTCGGAGAGGTAGGTCGTCCCGTCGAACCCCGGGAGCTCCTTCGAGGTGATCGCGATGGTGTTCGAGCCCTTCCTGAGCGTGACCGGCACGCTCAGGTCCCACAGCTGGTTCTGGTGGAACGTGTGCGGGAAGAGCACGCGCTGCGTCACTCCGTTGACCGTGATGTCCGCGTGGCGGGCGAGCGGGTCGGGGTTGTAGTGCGTCGCGGGGGACTGCTCCTCGTTGGAGTAGCGCAGCGTGAGCGCGTAGGTCCCGTCCTGCTCGGCCTTCACGTCGCCGAAGGTCAGGGTCGAGTCGCCGTCGCGTCCGCCGCCGATGTTCCCGACGGCCTTGCCGCCCGACGCGAAGGACAGGTCGCGGACCGTGGCGGGGCCGGTGATCGTGGCCGCCTCCGCCTCGTAGCTCGTCGTCGAGGGCGGGTTCGCGCTCGCTCCGACGACGATCCGATCGACGAGGAGCGTGCCGCTCGTGCCGACGACCTCGATCTTGTTCACGCCGCCCGAGAGGAAGACCTGGCGGGTCGAGCTCGCGCCCACCGGCCCGACCTTCACGTCGTTGACGTAGAGGTCGCCGGTGCCGCCGCCCAGGGTGTCCACCGTCACGGAGGACGGCGCGTCCTTCGCGGAGTAGCCCCAGACGGTGGTGGAGGCGCCGCTGGTGAGCGTCGCCGTGCCCGATCCGGAGACCCCGGCGCGGGAGTAGTCGGCCGTCGCGCCGTTCTCGAGCGTGCCGGTCTCGGCCTCGTGGATCGAGGTCGCGGCGGCCGCGCTGGGGAGGGAGAGCTCGATCTTGTCGACGATCGCGTCGCCCACGGTCGACTTCGTGCCGGCGAGGTTCTTCGCGGCGAGCGAGATCGTGTGGGTGCCGGCGGTCAGCTTCACCTTCGTGTCCGCGTGGTCCCAGACCACGAACTTGTAGGCCAGCGGAAGGAGGATCTCCTGCTCCGCAGCGCCGTCGACGCTCAGGAACGCGTTGATCGGACCCTGCTGGGCGTTGGCGGCGTAGGTGTTGAGGGAGTTGGCGAAGACGCTGAGGTCGTACTCGCCGTCCTTCGGGACGGTGACCGCGAAGTCGAGCTTCAGGTCACCGCCGGTGCGGATCCCGCCCACGTTGCGTCCGCCCGAGGTGTAGAAGCCGCCGACGTTGGTCGGCGAGCCCTCGGGTCCGTTGAGGTTCCGCGATCCGGTGTAGCGGGCGTCCTCGGCCTCGTACTTCTGGCGGAAGTCGACGGGCGAGGCGGACGGCGACGACGCGTTGGCGCCCGGGGTCAGGACGACTTCGTAGGCGGAGTCGATGTCGAGCGCGGGGAGGGATCCGCCGAAGTCCAGCGAGAGGGCGCCGTCCACGACGGACGCGTCGAACTCCTTGACCGTCTGCGGGGCTCCCGAGTCGCCGACCTGGCCGGTCCAGCGGATCTCGCTGACCTCCACGTGGACCTTCGAGCCGAAGGTGGCGGCCGGGATGCGCTCGAACGCGACCTTCTGCGAGCCGCCGACGCCTCCGAAGAGGGCTCTCGCCTGCTTGGCCGCGGTGTCGAGGGTCGCGACGCCCTGGAGGGTGTAGCTCTGGCCGGGCTTGGGCGGCGTGACCGCGACGGTGTCGCCGGTCATCGAGGCGTAGGCGTTGAGGAGCCACCACTGGCCGTTGGCGCGGTTGGCCTGCACCGCGGAGTCGGAGAGGTTGCCGTCGATGTTCCAGTAGGCGATGTCGCCGTCGACCTTCTTGTCCTCGAGCGCGCTGATCCACTGGACCATCTGGCCGGGCACGGAGGTGTGGTAGTTGAAGGCGTACTCGTTGAGGTTCACCGGCAGGTGCTTCCCGGCGTAGGACGTGCCCGCGTACAGCTCGTCCTCCCAGGCCCGGAAGCGGTCGACGTTGGTGCGGATCTCACCCGGGGCGCTCAGCTCGTGCCAGGTCATCACGTCGGGGACGGTGTCCTGCTCGAGCGTGTGGGTCATGAACCCGCGGACCTGGTCGTAGAGGACGCTGGTGTTCGGTCCGGCGATGCGGGCGTCGGGCATCCTGTCGCGGATCAGCGCGTAGGTGCTGTCCCAGGCCGCGAAGAACGCGGTCGGGTCCTCCAGCCAGCTCTTCCCGTCGTAGCTCCACTTCCCGTTGCCGAACATGTTGCCCTCGGGCTCGTTGAACGGCACGAACACGATGTTGTCCTGGTACTCCTCGGGGAGCGCGAGCACCTGGTCGACCTGCGTGGCGATCTTCGCCTGGTAGTCGGCCAGCTTCTCCTGGGGAGTGCTGCCCGGCCACTCGTAGGGGAAGCCGCGGTAGATGTCCGTCATGTAGATGTAGGTGTCGCCGTCCGAGGTGTCGGCGACGGCCTTCGCGACGCTGAGCGCGTCGGCGCCCGGATGCTGCGGCCCGTCCTGCGCCTTGGTCGAGACCGTGCGCAGGTCGATCCCCTCGAGGAGGTTGTCGGAGGGGAGGCCCTCGCCGTAGACCCCGTAGAGGGTGCCGGACGCGCCGCCCATGAACTCCCCGGTGCTCGTGCCGAGGTCGATGGTCATCTCGTCGAGTGCGCGCACCGTGACGGTCGCCGTGACCGCGGTGCCGAGGCCGGTGACGGTGCCCTTCACGGTGAAGGTGCCGCGCTTCGCGTACGCGGAGGCGGGGACGCTCTCCCAGGTGACCGGGGCGTCGCGGTTCACGCCGTCGGAGTAGGTGGCGGGGACCCCCGGCAGGGCCGGCGCGACGCCGATGCCGGTGGTGACCGCGACGCTCGTCGAGAGAACGCCGGTGACGGCCGGCGCGGCGTCCCCCGCCAGACCCCGGACCTGAGCGGCGGTCAGAGCCCGGTCGTAGACGCGGAAGTCGTCGATCGCTCCATCGAAGTAGGGGTGCACGTTCCAGAGCGCCCGGCCGATGTTGCCGCTCTTGGAGGCGGAGGCGGAGTAGAGCTGCTTCGCGAGATCGACGGAGGCGGGAGCCGTCGCGACCTGCAGACCGTTGAGGTACAGGGTCACGGTCGTGCCGTCCATCGTCGCGGTGACGTTGACCCACTGGTCCTTCTGCAGCGGCGAGGAGCTGGAGACACCGGTCTCGCCGCCGTCCTTCAGCTGCTTGATGATCGCGCGGGCGCTGCCGCCGTCGAACGACGGAGCGAAGGCCGACGCGGCGTCGGGGCTGATGCCCAGGCACCACAGCCACTGGAAGCCTCCGGTGCCGGACCACTTCGTCCAGGCGGAGACGGTGGTCTGCGTCACGCCCTGGAAGAGCCCGTTCGGCACGGTCAGGTACGGCGCGGAGGTCGAGTCCGCCGCGCCCCCGGGAAGGTCGATCGCGGTCGTACCGGCCTTCCGACCCGCGACGTACGTCGCTCTCGCGCTGTTGACGACGGTGCCGTCGAGCTTCTTCGACGAGAGGTCGGCGACCGTGGATCCGGACACCTGCCCCTGCTCGAAGTCGTACTGGAGGATGAGCGCGTCGGCGGGGACGGAGGTGTCGGCCGCGGAGGCGGACTCGGCGCTCGGGAGAGCGACGGCGAGGGCGGCGAGTGTCGCGGCACTCAGCGCGAGGGCGAGGGAGCGGGTGCCGCGCCTCGGGGAGGACATCGTTGTCACGCTGGTCACTTTCTGTGGGGACAGCCGGCCGGACGACGGCGGGCGTCGGTCCGAGGTCGGAGCAACAGTGCTTCGAACCGGTTCGACAAAACTAGGTTCCGCGCCTGCGACACGCAAGAGGACCTGAGAAGTTCCTCGTCCGGCTCGCAGGTGACGGCGGTCGCTCCGGGCTCTCGCCGGGACCCGTCAGCCCGCCGGAGCGGCCGTCGCCGCGACGCTCGACGGTGAGCGGACGGGCGCGCATCGCCGGGGAAGTGCTGCTGATCGGGATGCTCGCCGGATGCACGGCGGGTCCCTCCGCTCCCGTCGACGACCGGATCATCGTCGCCGCGGAGAACAGCTACCGGCACGCAGGAGGACGTCCTGGACGCGGTCGAGGGGAGCCGCCCGGACTGGCTGAGCCCCGACGGCGTCCTCCCGCGGTGACCCGCGGGACCGCGGCGGCCTGTGCCGCGTGCGGGAGGATGAGGGCATGACGCTCCCTCCGCCGACGCTCCTCTCCCCGCCGCTCCAGGACCGGCTGGCCCGGTGGTTCGACGAGAAGGCGCCGCCGGCCCCCTCGGTGAGCTGGGCCCTGTTCGACCGCAGCGGGCTCCTTGTCCACCACGGCCGCGGCGAGCACCGCCTCGACGGGGCCGCTCCCGGGCCCGGGACCGTGCACCGCATCGCCTCCATGTCGAAGAGCTTCGAGGCGGCGGCGGTGCTGATCCTGCGCGACCGCGGGCTGCTCCGCCTCGACGACCGCGTCGCCGACCACGTGCCGGAGTTCACCGACCCGCTCGACTCCGCGGGCCGACCGCTGCCCGTGACGGTCAGGATGCTCCTCAGCAACTGCTCGGGTCTCCCGGAGGACAACGGCTGGGCCGACGACGTCATGGCTCTGACGCGGGAGGAGTTCCTCGAGGTCGTCGGCCGCGGGCTGACCTTCACGGAGCGGCCGGGTGAGGTCTACCAGTACTCGAACATCGGCTTCTGGCTGCTCGGCGTGCTCGTCGAGAACGTGACCGGGGAGGACTTCCCGTCCTTCGCGACGCGGACGATCCTCGAGCCGCTCGGCCTCCACGACACCCGCTACGACAGCGGCGACTACCCCGACGGCACCGACCTGGCGGCCGGCTTCAGCACCTTCGACGACGGAGCGACCTGGGTGCCCCGCCCCGTGACCGGCACCGGAGCGGGCGCCTGCGCCGCGAGCATGTTCAGCACGGTCGGCGACATCGCCCGCTGGAGCGGCTGGCTCTCCTCCGCGTTCGAGGGCGAGGACGGCGCGGACGACGACCCGGTGCTGAGCCGTGCCTCCCGCCGCGAGATGCAGCGCGGCTGGACGCCGGTCCCCGCGCTGAGCCCTCGCGCCGTCGAGAGCACGCTCGACGGCTCCGCGTACGGGTTCGGCCTCGTCGTCGAGCACGACGTCCGCTTCGGCGGGATCGCCCACCACTCCGGCGGCCTGCCGGGCTGGTAGTCGAACATGCGGTGGCATCTGGAGTCGGGCCTGGGGGCCGTGGTCTTCGCGACCGCGAACGGGGCGAAGCTCGCCGCCGCCGCGACGGGACTCCTCCGCGCCGCCCTCGAGGACACCGCTCCTCCGGCGCGGACCATCACCCTCCTCCCGTGGACGCTCGCCGCGGCCGCCGCCGTCGAGGCCGCGATCGTCGCGGGAGACCTCACCCGGGCGGGGGAGCCGGGCAGCGGCGCCCTGTTCAGCCCAAACCTGCTGAGCGATGTGCCGGCCGACGTGCGCGCCCGCCGCCTCGCCACGGCGATCGCGGAGATCGGCGGGCTCGCCGAGGACCCGACCGCGAGGCCGCTGGTGGAGCGGCTGCTCTGGAGCGCCTCCGCGGCGCAGGCGGCCTTCCTCCTGCCGGGCCGCGACGGAGAGCTCGAGTGCCGGCTCGAGACCACGCCGACCGTCCCGGCCCTGATCCAGCGCCTCGAGATCGTCGTGCGCGAGGCTCCGACGGCTGCCCTCCCGGTCGTGCGCTTCTACCGCCCTCGGGCCGGCTAGCGGTCGAAGACGAGGCGCGGACGCGGCGGACCTCGACGCTCCCGCATCGAGAACGGCGGGCGGCCCGCGAGGGACCGCCCGCCGTCACGCTCCCGCGGTCAGCGGATCGTCGTGCTCGCCGTGTCCGCGTTGCTGCGGATGGACGGGTCGGGCGTCTTCGTCGAGAACGCCGCCGCCAGCGCGGTCGCCGTGCCCGAGACGGCCGCCCTCACCGTGATCTTCTCCGACACGGTCCGCCCGTCCGCCAGGCCGGCCCGCTGGAACCCCACGACGTTCCCGACCCTGGTGTACGAGCCTGTCGCCGAGACGAACTGCACACCCGCGGGCAGGACGACCTGCGAGAAGACCGACCCAGACGCAGCCGGACCGGCGTTCGTCGTGATGAGGGTGTAGGTGAGCGTCCTCCCCTTCACCGCCGAGGCCGGCCCGGAGAGGTCGACGCGCAGATCGGCCTTCGTCGCGACCTGCTTCGGCGAGACCGTCAGCGTGCTCGTCGCCCGAGCCGTGCCCGCCGAGTTCGCGGCCTGGATGCTGAAGGTGGTGGTCCCGGCCGTGGTCGGCGTCCCGGAGAGGCGCCCGGTCGCGTCGAGGGTGAGTCCGGCGGGCAGTGCGCCGGAGACCAGGGAGACCGATGGAGCGGGCGTGCCGCTCACCGCGTAGCGGAAGTCGTAGGCCGAGCCGACGACGCCGGCCGCGACCGTCCCGGAGAGGGTCGGCGCGACCGTCGGCGACGACACGGTGACGGTGCTGGTGGTCTCCGCGGAGGCGGTGCCGGCGCGGGCCGCCAGCGTGAACGTGAAGGTGCCTGGCGCGGACGGAGTCCCGGTCAGGCGCCCGGCCGGAGTCAGGGTGAGGCCGGACGGGAGCGCACCGGAGGAGACGGCCACCGACGGCGCGGGGAAGCCCGAGACGGTGTAGCCGAAGTCGTAGGGGGTGCCGACGACGCCCGGCCCGGGGGTACCGGAGATCCCCGGTGCAGCGGCGGCGGGGGAGACGACGACGGTGCTGGTGGTCTCCGCGCTCCCCGCAGCGCTCGAGGCCCGCAGGGTGAAGGTGGAGCGTCCGGCGGTCGTCGGCGTCCCGGTCAGGCCGCCACGATCATCGAGGCTCAGGCCGGCGGGGAGCGTTCCGGAGACGAGCGAGACCGTCGGCGCCGGTGTGCCCGTCACGCTGTAGTCGAAGTCGTACGGGGTGCCCACCGTCGCGGCGGGCGGGTCGCCGGCCAGGGTCGGCGCGACCGTCGTCTCCGCCACGGCGAACGTGTGCGGGGCCCCGACGGTGGCGCCGAAGGGGTTCCGCGCGGAGACGGCGAAGGTGGACGTGCCCGCGGTCGTCGGCGTGCCGGAGAGGACCCCGGACGCGCTGAGCAACAGGCCGTCGGGGAGGGAGCCGGAGGCGACCGCGAACGAGGCGGGGCGGTCGGCCGCGAAGGTGTACGAGGCGGCCGCTCCGAGCGGCCCGGACGCGGGAGGAGCATCCGCCGTCAGGACCGGACGCGGGCCCCGGGCGAGCACGTGATCGGGTCCGGCTGCGAGAGCCGTCGTGCCGGCGAGGCCGGCGGGGAACTGCAACTGCCCGGCCGAGCTCCGGCCCCAGCCGACGATCGTGCCGTCGCCCTTCAGCGCGAGGCTGTAGTCGGACGCGGCGGCGATCGCCACGACCCCGGACAGGCCTTCCGGCACCGTGGTCTGGCCGTAGTCGACGACGACCGAGTCGGAGCTCGCGCCCCAGGCGACGACGGTGCCGTCCTCCTTCAGCGCGAGGCTGTGGGTCTCTCCCGCCGCGACGGCCACCACGCCCTCGAGCCCCGCGGGGACGTCGGTCTGCCCGTAGAGGTCCCAGCCCCAGGCGATCACCCTCCCGCCGGACACGGCGAGGCTGTGGCGCTGGCCCGCGGCGATGGCCGTGACGCCTCCGAGGCCGGCCGGGACCAGGCCCTCGCCCAGCCCGTTGCTGCCCCACGACGTGACGGTGCCGTCGTTGCCGAGCGCGAGGCTGTTGTCGCGGGAGGACGAGATCGCGACGATCCCGGTCAGCGCGGCACTCCTCGAGACCTGCCCGTCGCCGTCGTAGCCCCAGGAGACGACGGTCCCGTCGCTCTTCAGCGCATGGCTGCTGTAGTCGCCGGCGGAGACCGCGACGACCCCCGTGAGACCGTCGGGGACGCTGGTCTGCCCGTACGACCCGCGGCCCCAGGCGACGACCCCGCCGTCGCCGTTCGCGGCGAGGCTGTGGGTCCGGCCCGCGGCGAGGGAGAGGACGCCCTCGACCCCGGCCGGGACCGTGGTCTTCCCGTCGGTGCTGCTTCCCCAGGCCGCCACCCCGAGGACCGGGGCGGACGGAGCGGCGACCGCCGCGAGAGGAACGGCGGTGCCGACGAGGAGCGCGACGGCCGCGGTCAGCCCGAGCAGACCCCGCCGGAGCCGCCGCGCCGCTCCTGGATCCCGCGGCTGCGACGTGCCGTCCTCGACGGCGGGCGGACGAGGGACGGTGCTGGAGCGCATGTGCTGCCTTCGATCGGGACGGCCCCCATCGGCCGTCCTCGAACCGTGGCACGGCCGTCCCGCCGCTGACAATGTCCTCTAGCGGCCCTGTCCGGAAGAGGGCGCCGCGGAGCTCCGCGGAGGGGACGTAGGCCCGGTCTCACTGCGGCCGAGCGCTCCCGCCGCGGGCCCGGGATGGTCGGCGCTCCCCGAGGGACGCCGTCGCGTCCTGACCGCTCAGCGGGGTCGGAACGGGGACCCCGACCCTCCCGCGTACGGAGCGTCCGCCTGGTCGAAGTCCCAGCGGCCCGCGGTGGACGGGCGGACGACGGGGGTCTTCGTCGGGGTCGGCGTCGCCGACGGCGCCGGCGCGGCGGCCAGCCCGGCGTGCCAGCGGAAGATCGCATCGATGCCGTCCTGGTTCACCCACGACGGTGCGTTGTGGCCGAGCGCGTGCGTCCGGACGGTCGCCTCCCTGGCCGTGGCCGTCGCCTTCTTCACGAGGGCGAGCCCGTGCAGTGCCGGCGGCACGCTCGGGTCCGGGTGGGCCGTGTCGGACACCACCGCGCGGATGTTCGCGCCGGCCCAGGCGGAGGCGGGCAGCCGCTTCGGGTTGTGGGAGTCGATCTGAGCGGTGCTGCCGCCGAAGGCACCGCCGATCGAGAAGCGGCCCCGCGTCGTGCGGTCGTGGGTGTCGCGGAGGTCGTAGACGCCGTTGACCAGGTAGACGCCGTTGATGCCGGGGAAGACCCGCGCGCCGTAGTCCTCGCAGGCGAGCGCACCGCCGGCCGACATCGCCCAGAGGTAGCTCGCGGCGATCGGGAACTGGCCGGAGAGGTAGGCGTAGCCGTTCCGCTGGTGCTTCTGCGCAGTGTCGTTGGTCCAGATCGTGCCGCCGAGCGTCTGGCAGATCGCGATGGCGCCCCGCTCGACGGCGAGCTCTGCCGGGTACGCGAAGACGCTGGACAGCGAGGTGTGGTCGGCCTGCGCGGAGTGGATGAACCAGATCACCGGTACCGCCGCGGCCTGCCGCGGCTTCACCGTCTGCGGCACGAAGATCCGCGCGAGGTCGCCCGCGATCGAGACCGTGAGGACGTCGTAGAGCACGCCGCGGTTCTTCGTCCTGACGTTGATCGTGCGGGTCCTCTCCCCGGGCAGGCCCGGCACGGGGGAGGCGGCGGCGGAGGCGGCCGGGAGCGTCGCCGCGCCCAGAGCGAGAGCACCCGTGAGGGCGCCGCCGACGACGGTGCGCCGCCGGAGGCCGGGAGTTCGAGAGGGGGGTCCTGCGGAATCGTCGGGGGACACGGGGGCTCCTCGTGCAGGGACCGCGGGCCGACGAGGTCGGCGGAGCGGTCCGGGTCGGCGGGGGGTGTGCCTGCAACGCTAGCCGGAGGACCGGCCGGACGACCCGTCGATGCGCGCCAGTCGCGGGACGGCGGAGGGACGACGCCGCACGGACGGAACGGTCGGCGGCTCGGCGACCGCATCGGCGGCGGATCGAGGCGCTCAGGAGGCGAAGGAGAGGCCCGTTCCTGATCGTCCGCCCCGCCGGTTCCGACCCTTTCGCCCCGTTCGGGAGCACTTCCCCGCACCGGTCCGGCCCCCCGGTGTGAAGGCTCCCAGGTTCCTCGCGCTCGTCGGCGGACCGGTGCCAGCGTGAAGGGACCGAGAAGCAGAAGGAGAAACGACCATGACTCTTCGACGAACTCTTGCCACCCTCGCCCTCACGGGCGCCATCGCCTCCGTCGGCGTCGTCGCTGTCGCGACGCCCGCCTCCGCGGCCGAGGTCGCGAACGGACAGTACGTGAACGCCGGGAACTACGCGTGCGGAGCCCAGGAGGTGGCCACCGGCGCCACCCTCGGACCCGAGGGCGTCCTGCGCCAGCGCGCTCTCGTCTTCCGCAACTGCGGGTCGAGCACGGTCGAGCGCAAGGCCGACATCATCGCCGACTTCGACGGCAGCTGCTACTCCGTGGCGCCGGGCAAGGCCCGAGTCCTCGACGCGCTGTTCGTGGCGGCGGGACGCAACACCTACCGCGCGTCCAAGGCCTGCTGAGGTCGCGTGCTCCGCCGGAGGGGCGGGTCGGGGACATCCCCGGCCCGCCCCTCCGGCTGTCCGGAACGACCACGCCGTCCGAGCCGTCCTCCCGCCGACCCGCCCGCGGATCACTCCAGCACAGGCCCCAGCTCCGCCAGGACCTCCGCGACCCGGGCCCGCGCCCGTGCATCCAGCCCGCGGACCGGACGCGGGAGGCAGCGCGCCTCGGCGAGACCGAGCTGCTCCGCCATCGCCGCGACCACGCGGTAGCTGCCGCCGTGCTCCGCGAAGAGGTCCCAGACGGGCTGCAGGCGCGCCGATCCCGCGATCGCCGCCGCCTCGTCGCCCGACTGCGCCGCCCGGGCGATCGACAGCGCCGTCCGCGGGAAGAGGCCGCCGATCACCGAGTACCAGGCGTCGCAGCCGCCGAGCAGCCCGCGCGCACCCGCGGCGTCCCCCGAGACCCCGACAGTGACCCCCTCCGGCACCCGCGCCCAGATCTCGCGGACGCGCGCCGCCGCGGCGCCCGGTCCCTCCGGCACGCCGGGGATCTTGAGGGAGGCGACCTGCGGCAGCCGGGCGACGGCCCCGTAGAGGTCGTCGGAGAAGGAGAAGCGCGTCGTCCCGGGGTTGTCGTACACGACGAGCGGCACCGAGAGCTGAGCCGTCACGTCCTCGTAGAGCCCGAGCACGTCTTCGTCCGTCAGCGGCTGGTAGCCGAGCGGCGCCAGGAGCACCGCGCTCGCCCCGGCGCTCTGCGCGTCCTCGGCGAGCGCCAGCACCTGCGAGGTGCGCAGCGCCCCGATCCCGACCACGACCGGCACCGGGCCGGCGCTGCGGACGGCGATCTCGGCGGCGCGCCGGCGCTCGCCGCGGTCCAGGTACGGAGCCGAGCCGGTCGAGCCCAGGGCGCCGATCGAGTCGACTCCCGCCCGCGCGAGCCGCTCGACGAGAGCGGCGAACGACCGCTCGTCGATGCTGTCGTCGCGGAGCGGAGTGAGGGGGAAGGCGCTGAGTCCGGTGAGCACGTCGGTCCGTTCGCTGGGGGCGGGAGGGGCCCGGCCAGTCTCCCCGGCGGCAGGGGCCCGGTCGAGGCCAGAACCGCCGGGGGCCGGGGGACCAGCCGTCACTCCGCGTCGAGCACCACTCGGGAGTGGAGTCCGAGCCGGTCGAGGAACGCCTCGTCGTGGCTGACGACGACCAGGCCGCCCCGCCAGACGGCGAGAACGTCGACGAGGTGGTCGGTCGTGGCGAGATCGAGATCGTTCGTCGGCTCGTCGAGCACGAGCAGCTGCGGAGCGGGCTGGGCCAGCACGAGCCCGGCGAGCGCGACGCGGAACCGCTCGCCCCCCGAGAGCGACGCGATCCTCCGATCGACCACGTCGCCGCGCACCAGGAGCCGCGCGAGGGCGTTCCGCAGCTCGACCGCCGGACGATCCGGCGCGGCCCGGGAGACGTGCTCCCGCACGGTGGCCTCCTCGTCGAGGAGTCCCTCGCGGCGCTGGGGGAGCCAGCCGACCCGCTCCGTCAGCGCTCGGGCCGTGGTGCCGGCGAGCGGATGCTCCCGCGCACCCGGCGCCCCGACGAGGTGCTCGAGCAGGGTCGTCTTCCCCGTCCCGTTCGCGCCGACCACGGCGATCCGCTCCGGCCCCTGGAGCACCGTCGTCCGGCCGCGCACCGTCACCTCCGCCAGCCGGCGCCCGGCCGCGACCCCGGGGTCCGGCAGGTCGAGGCGGACCCGGTCGTCGTCCCGGACTGCTCGCGACGCTGCGTCGACCTGCTCGCGCGCCCGCGCCTCCGCGGCCCCGTGCCCGGAGCGCAGCCGTCCCGCGGTCGCCTCGGCTCGTCCTCTCCTCGCGTTCGCGAGGATCGCGGGCATCGACTCCGCCGATCGCGCCCCCGCCCGCGCGCGGCGGGCGATGGTCGTCTCGGCCTCGATGCGCTGCCGCCGCTCGGCGCGGAGAAGCCGGTCGGCGTCGCGCAGATCGCGCTCCGCGGCCGCCTGCTCGAGGGCGAGCCGCTCCTCGAACGCCGAGAACGTCCCGCCGGAGGTGCGGACCGCCCCGTCGCGCAGCTCCGCGATCTCGTCGACGTGCTCGAGCAGCTCCCGGTCGTGGCTGACGAGCACGAGCGTCCCGCGCCACCGGTCGACCAGGTCGAGCAGAAGCCCTCGGGAGCGCCGGTCGAGGTCGTTCGTCGGCTCGTCGAGCACGGCGATCGGCCGGCCGCGCAGCCGGACGCCGGTCACGGCCGTGAGGACGGCCTGCCCTCCGGAGAGGGTCGCGACCGGCCGCAGCAGGTCCGCCTCCTCCAGGTCGAGACCGGCGTCGCCGAGTGCGGCGAGCGCCCGGGCCTCGAGGTCCCAGTCGTCCGCGAGCACCTCGAAGTGCCGCGGATCCGCGTCGCCGCGGAGGATCGCGTGCAGAGCGTCCAGGCGCTGCCGGATCCCGAGGAGATCGGCGACGGTGTCGTCGGGCCCTCGCCGGAGGCGCTGGGGCAGCAGGTCGACGGGTCCCGTCGTCGAGACGCTCCCGGCGGTGGGGGAGAGGCCGCCGGTGACGAGGCGGACGAGGGTCGACTTGCCGGCGCCGTTCGCGCCGACGAGACCGGTGCGCCCGCGTCCGAACGCAGCGGTGACGCGGTCGAGGACGACGGAGCCGTCGGGCCAGGCGAACGTGCAGTCGTGGAGGACGACGGCGGGCGGGGTGGTGCGGGACGAGGAGGGCACGGTGCTCCAGTGGTCGGTGTCGGCGCACGACGACCACCGGGCTCCGAGGGAGCAGGGCCTCGCCCCTGAGGGGCGGGCACGGGGGACGTCAGTGCGAGAGCAGCTGCTGCGTCGTGGACGCAGTACCGGTGCTGGAGCGCAGGAGTCCGTCTTCCGTGCGGGGGGCCCCCGTGACCGCGAGCCGCTGGATCGGCCGGTGTGGCGGCCGCACCGACGTCGCGGCTCGCGACGAGGTACCCGACGACCGTACGTGCCCGTCGATACACGCGCAACCGTGACCGACTGCTCGTCCGCGGCCTGCGTCCGTCGGCGCCGTCGCGCGGCTCGCGGCGGACGGCTCTCCACCCACGGCGGGACGGCCGGACCGCCCTGGTATGCACGCTGCTGCCCACCGGTCGAGGGAGTCGCCGGCGGGCCCTCCCGTCGCCGGGCCCTCACTACGCTGAGCCCATGGTGACCATTCGCGACGTCGCGGCCGATGCGGGGGTGGCCCGCAGCACGGTGTCCTACGTGCTCTCCGGCAACAAGAAGCTCCCGGAGGCGACCCGCCTGCGCGTGCTCGCGAGCGTGGAGCGGCTCGGCTACCGGCCCGACCCGATGGCGCGGGCCCTGGCGCTGCGGCGCACGAACATCCTCGGCTTCTTCGCCTCCGTCGATCCGGAGTCGCGGCAGACCGATGTCGACGTCTTCATGCGCTTCGTGCGGGCGGCGATGTACGCGGCCCGCGCCCGCGGCTTCGACCTGCTGATGATGGGCACGGGCGAGGGGGAGCTCGCGCGCGACGTCCTCGCCGATGCGCTCGTCGTGATGGACATCCGCCGGGACGACCCCCGGCTGCCGGTCCTCGCGAGCATCGGCCTGCCGACCGCGCTGGTCGGCTACCCGGGCGAGGGCAGCCCGTTCAGCGCGATCGACCTCGACTTCGACGGCGCGGCGCGGGTCGCCGTCGACCACCTCGCCGACCTCGGGCACGTCGAGATCGCGGTCCTCGGGATGGGCCCCGACGCCTACGAGAGCGGCTACGCCTTCGCCCTGCGGTTCCGCGAGGGCTTCCTCGACCAGTGCCGCCTGCGCGGCGTGCGGGGCGCCGTCATCCCCAGCACCGACGACGTCGACGACTGGTTCGAGCAGGCGCAGGAGCAGCTCCCCGGCCTGAGCGCCGTGGTCACTCACGGGCCGGGCGTGCTCGAGCCGTTCCTGCAGCGCCTCAGTGGCCTGGGCCTGCGCGTCCCGGAGGACTGCTCGATCATGACCATCGCCCCGGAGGCGGTGATGCGGCACGCCGACCAGCCGGTCACCGTGGTGGACCTGCCCGGCGACGAGATGGTCTCGCGGGCGGTCGACCTGGTGCTCGACGAGCTCGCCGGCACCGCGACTCCGGGAGTGACGGAGCTGCTGCCCGCGGTGGTCGTGGACCTCGGCACCACCGCGCCCTTCTCGCCGGGCACCAGCCGGGGCGTCGTCCCCTCGTGGCGGCGGGCGCGCGGCTGACGTCGCCGGGTCGTCCGGAGCGTTCCCCGGGCGATCGGTGAACCGGTTCTCCGAAATCTATTGAACCGGTTCTCCGACTCGGTTAGGCTCGCCACGACTTCCGGACGGACCGCCCCAGCGGGCGCCCCCGGAGGGTCTTCCCGGCGCGAGCGCTCCGCTCGTTCCGACCGTATTCAGAGAGGAATACCGTGAAGAACAGCATCCGACGAGCCGCAGGCGCCGCCTCCCTCGTCCTCATCGCCGGAGTCGCCCTCAGCGCGTGCAGCGCACAGGGAGCGGGCGACGACTCGTCGAAGTCGCTCACCCTCTGGGACAGCTTCACCCAGTACGACGCGTCCTCCCCCTACGGCCAGCTCCTGGCCGGCTGCGAGGCCTCGACCGGGATCACCCTCGAGCGCACCTCCGACCCCGACCTCACCACCAAGCTCCTGCAGTCGGCCGCGTCGAAGACCACGCCGAACCTGGTCGTCCTCGACAACCCCAACGTCGCGAAGTTCGCCGACACCGGCCTGCTCGTCGACAACGCCGCCTCCGGGCTCGACACCAGCGACGTCCTCCCGAACGTGCTCGCCGCCGGCCAGCTGGACGGGAAGACCTACGGCTCGTCGATCGGCTCGAACACCCTCGCGCTCTTCTACAACAAGGCGCTCTTCGAGGCAGCCGGCGTCACTCCGCCGACGACCTGGGACGAGCTGACCACCGCCGCGAAGGCCCTCACCGCGGGCGACGTCACCGGGCTCGGCTTCTCCGCGGTCGGCACCGAGGAGGGCACCTTCCAGTTCCTGCCCTTCTTCTGGGGCTCCGGTGCGACCCTCGAGGACATCTCCTCCGACGACGCCGTCTCGGCGCTCGCGCTCTGGACCGACCTGGTGAAGAGCGGCTCGGCCTCGCAGGCGAACGTCAACGCCAACCAGCAGGACGTCCGCGACCAGTTCCTCGCGGGCAAGCTCGGGATGATGGTCAACGGCACCTGGCAGCTCTCCGCCCTCGACGAGGCGGGCATCGACTACGGCGTCGTGCCGATCCCGGCGAAGGACGGGGGAGCGGCACCGAGCCCGCTCGGCGGCGAGTTCGTCGAGGTGGTCGCCTCCGACGCCGCGAAGCAGACCCTCGCCACGGAGTTCGCGCAGTGCGTCATCCAGCCCGACAGCCTGAAGGCCTGGGCGGCCGGCCAGTCGTACATCATGCCGTACGCCGACGCGGCCGCCGAACAGGCGACCGAGGACCCCGCGCTCCAGCCGTGGGTGGAGGCCATCTCGGTCGCGCAGGGACGCACCAGCGACCTCGGCGTCGCCTACCCCGACACCTCGAAGGCGCTCTGGACCGCGATCCAGGAGTCGCTGACCGGCTCGAAGACGCCGCAGGCGGCCCTCGACGACGCCGCGGCGAGCCTGAAGTAGCGGCCGCATGACCGACCCCGCCGTGCTCACGGCGCCGGTCGCGGGCGGGGCGGCCACCAGGCCGCCCGCCCGCCGCCGACCCCGCTCTCACCTCCGCCTCGCCGCCGCCGCCTTCATGGCGCCCGTGGTGATCTTCCTCGCCGTCTTCTTCGTCTACCCGATCATCCGCGGCGTCGTCCTCAGCCTCCAGGACTTCGGACCGTCGTCCTTCGTGACCGGGATCGCCCCCTTCGTCGGCTTCGACAACTACGTCACGGTCGTCACCGATCCGATCTTCGCGAGCATCGCCTGGCACACCGTGGTCTTCACCGTGGTCTCGCTGGTGGGCCAGTTCACGATCGGCATGGCCCTGGCGCTGTTCTTCAGCCGCCGGTTCCCGCTCTCGGCGACGTTCCGCTCCCTCATCCTGCTGCCGTGGCTCCTGCCGCTGATCGTCTCGGCGACGGCCTGGCGCTGGATCTTCGACCAGCAGTTCGGCATCCTGAACGCCGCGATCGGCACGCCGGTCGGCTGGCTGACCGATCCGTCCGTCTCGCTGTGGGCGGTCATCATCGCCAACATCTGGCTGGGCATCCCGTTCAACATGGTGCTGCTGCACGGAGGCCTGCAGGGCATCCCCGAGAGCCTCTACGAGGCCGCGGCACTGGACGGCGCCTCGCGCTGGCGGTCCTTCTGGAGCATCACCTGGCCGCTGCTGCGACCGGTGACCTCCGTCACGCTCCTCCTCGGCCTCGTCTACACGATCAAGGTGTTCGACGTCATCTGGATCCTCACCAAGGGAGGCCCGGCCAACAGCTCGCACACCCTGGCGACGTGGGCCTACGAGCAGTCCTTCACCGACCTGCAGTTCGGAGTCGGAGCGGCGGCCGGCCAGATCCTCGTGATCGTCGCCCTCGTCTTCGGCGTGATCTACATCCGCGCCCAGCGCAAGGAGGACCTCGGATGAACCGGCACACCACAGGGCTGCGCCGCGGGATCGACGTGGTCATCGCGATCGTGCTCTGCGGCTTCCTCCTCTTCCCGCTCTACTGGATGGTCAACGTCTCGCTGACCAAGCCGCAGAACCTGATCCAGACCCCGCCGAGCCTGTTCCCCGGCGACCCGACCCTCGACGGGTACGTGCAGGCGTTCTCGACGCAGCTGCCGAACCTCATCACGAGCCTCGTGATCTCGATCGGCTGCGTGATCCTGACGCTGGCGATCGCCCTGCCCGCCGCTTTCGCGATGGCGAAGTTCCGGGTGCGGGGGACCGGCGTCGTGATGTTCGTGTTCCTCCTCGCCCAGATGATCCCCGGGATCGTCCTGGTCACCGCGCTGTTCGCGATCTACAACGCGCTGGGGCTGCTCAACACCTATCCGGGCCTGATCCTCGCCGACGCGACCGCCTCCGTGCCGTTCGCGGTGATCATCCTCCGGGCCTTCATGCTCGGCATCCCCGACGAGCTGATCGAGGCCGCGCGGATCGACGGTGCGAGCAACTGGCGCTCCTTCGTCTCGATCGTCATCCCGCTGAGCCGGAACTCGATCGTGACCGCGGGCCTGTTCTCGTTCCTGTTCGCCTGGGCCGACTTCCTCAACGCGAACTCGCTCACCTCGGGCAACAGCATCGTGCCGTTCACCCTCGGCCTCTACCGCTACATCGGATCGACCACCACCAACTGGAACGGGATCATGGCGACCGCCGTGATCGCCTCCATCCCGGCCGCCGTGCTGCTGATCGTGGCCCAGCGCTACGTCGCCGCCGGGGTCACCGCCGGCGCGGTCAAGGACTGAGCGCCGTGCCCGACTCGAGGAAGCAGGAGCACATGGACACCGACGCGTTCGCGCTCGAGGGGGACCGCCTCGTCTGGCGCGGCGACGGCGAGACCGTCGTCGTCGAGCCGTGGGGGAGGGACAGCGTCCGGGTCCGCGCCCGCCGGTCCGGGGAGGTCCTCGACACCGACTGGGCGCTGATCGCCCCCGAGCGCCACGCGCCGGAGGTCTCGATCGAGGGACCGCGGGCGACGCTGCGCGCCGGCGGCATCACCGTCGTCCTCGAGCAGCAGGAGGGCTACGGGTACCAGACCGGCTACCACGAGCTCTCCTGCTCCCTCTCCTTCTACGACCGTCGGGGGGAGCTGCTCTTCCGAGAGCTCGGGAGCGGGGGAGCGCTCAAGCTGCGCGCCCGCGAGCAGCGTCCGCACCTGGGCGGCGACTTCCGGCTGACCGCGCTGTTCGAGACGTCCCCCGACGAGAAGCTGTACGGGATGGGGCAGTACCAGCAGGACATCCTCGATCTGAAGGGCTGCACGCTCGAGCTCGCGCACCGCAACTCGCAGTCGAGCGTCCCGTTCGTGCTGTCGAGCCGCGGCTACGGGTTCCTCTGGCACAACCCCGCGATCGGCCGCGCGACTTTCGCAGCCAACCGCACGGAGTGGTCCGCCGAGTCCTCCCAGCAGCTCGACTACTGGGTGACCGCGGGGGAGACCCCGGCCGACATCACCCGGGTCTACGCCGACGCGACCGGGCACGTCCCAATGATGCCCGAGCACGGCCTCGGCTTCTGGCAGTGCAAGCTGCGCTACTGGAACCAGGAGCAGCTGCTCGAGGTCGCCCGCGAGCACCGGCGCCGCGGCCTGCCGATGGACGTCATCGTGGCCGACTTCTTCCACTGGCCGCACATGGGCGACTTCCGCTTCGAGGAGGAGTTCTGGCCGGATCCGTCCGCCATGGTCGCCGAGCTGCGCGAGCTCGGGATCGAGCTGATGGTCTCGGTCTGGCCGCAGGTGTCGGTCGAGTCCGAGAACTACATCGCGATGAAGAAGGGGAACCTCCTCGTCAAGGCCGAGCGGGGCCTGGACCTGCACATGCAGTTCGAGGGTCCGAGCGCGTTCTACGACGCGACGAGCCCCGCCGCCCGGAGGTTCGTCTGGGAGGCGTGCCGGCGCAACTACGGCGAGCACGGGATCCGGCTCTTCTGGCTCGACGAGGCCGAGCCCGAGTACGGCGTCTACGACTTCGACAACTACCGCTACGCCGCCGGCCCCGCCGTCCAGGTCGGCAACCTCTACCCGCAGGCGTTCTCCCGCGGCTTCTTCGAGGGGCAGAGCGAGGGCGGGGAGACCGCGATCGTCAACCTCGTCCGCACCGCGTGGGCGGGCAGTCAGCGCTACGGCGCGCTCGTGTGGTCGGGCGACATCCACTCGACCTTCGCGGACCTGCGCCACCAGATCACGGCCGGCATCCACATGGGCGTCGCGGGGATCCCGTGGTTCACGACCGACATCGGAGGATTCGCCGGGGGAGACCCGTCGGATCCGGAGTTCCGTGAGCTCCTCGTGCGCTGGTTCCAGTTCGGCGCGTTCAGCCCCGTGATGCGCTTGCACGGCGACCGCGCGCCGTCGGCCCCGGTCACGGCCGCCGACGGGAGCCGCCGCGCCGCGACCGGAGCCGGGAACGAGGTGTGGAGCTTCGGCGAGGAGGCCACGCCGATCCTCACCCGCCTGCTGCATCTTCGCGAGACCCTGCGCCCGTACACGCGCGCGGCGATGCGGGAGGCGCACGAGCTGGGCCAGCCGGTGCTGCGAGCGGTGTTCCACGAGTTCCCGGGGGACCCGGAGGCCTGGGATCTGGCCGACCAGTACCTCTTCGGCTCGGACCTGCTCGTGGCTCCGGTCACGCACGCCGGAGCCGTCTCCCGTCGGGTCTACCTGCCCGCCGGGGCGCGGTGGACGGAGCTCTCGACGGGCGCCGAGCACGAGGGCGGGCAGTGGATCGTCGCCGACGCGCCCCTGGCCGTCATCCCGGTCTTCGCGCGCGACGGTCGGCAGGCGCACCTCGTCGGGCAGCTCTGAGCGAAGGCTCCCCGCTGTCCGGAGGTTCCGCCGCGAGGAGCTCCCCCGCGTCAGCCCGTCCCCTCGAGCCAGAAGTCGACCGCGTCGGGGGACGGGCGTTCGGCGACCCGGACGACGTCGCCGAACTCGAGCACGCTGTCCGGATCCTCCTGGACGGCCGGCCACCGCTCGCGGCCGGCGGCGTCCGGATCGCCGTGGGAGACGAATGCGAGCCAGCGCGCGGTCATCTCCTGCTCGAGCCGGCGGTCGACGTCCGTGTAGTCGGCGTCGCCGTCCGCCCCGAGGTTCCCGTACGCGTACATCACCTCGGCGCCGTGGTACGCGCCGAACCGCTCGAGTCCGCTCTCCGGGGGAGTGCGCGTGAAGATGTAGGCGTGGACGCCCGCCCGCCCGGTCCGGGCGGCCGTCAGCGCCCAGAGCCGCATCGGGGCGGTCATCGTCCGGTCGCTGCCGGCGCGCAGCCGGGAGTCGACGACCTGGTCCTCGACGGCACCCGGGTACAGCGCGAGGAATCGGTCCGCGTCGTCTCCGTGCTCCCGGCGCACCTCCTGCTCGTAGGCGTTCGGATCCGGGTCGACGCCTCCCAGCAGATCGAGCGAGGTCTCGTCGGAGTTGCTGCCGAGCAGGAGGGGGACGTCGTTCTGCCGACCGGCCTCGTAGACGGCGAGCGGCGTGTCGGGGAGGACGACGCCGTCGATCGAGGGCCACCAGTGCTGCGAGAGGCCCGCGGCGGCCGCGACGACGCGCTCGGCCGGCAGGGCTCTCATCTCGGCGAGGCTCGCCCCGCCGAGGGCCTCGCTCAGGCGCGCAGCCGCCTCCCGTGCGGTGGCGGCGTCGTCGTAGAGGTCGCCGGCCTCGCGGTCTCCCGCCGACCCCAGGCATCCTCCGCTCTCCCCGATGATCCCGTGGAGGAGGCCGGCCGCGAGGGGCGAGGCCCCGAGGATGCAGGCGCTGCCGGAGCCGGCGGACTGGCCGGCGACCGTCACCCGCCCCGGGTCCCCGCCGAAAGCGGCGATGTTGTCCTGCACCCACTGCAGAGCGGCGACCTGGTCGAGCAGTCCCTGATTCCCCGGGGTGCCGCCGCCGAGCACATCACCGGCGAGGAAACCGAGGACGCCCAGACGGTAGGCGACGGTGACGACCACCGCGCCCCGGGAGGCGAGCGCCGCGCCGTCGTAGGCGGGGAGGGCGCCGGACCCCGAGACGAACGCGCCGCCGTGGAGGTAGACGAGGACCGGGCTGGAGTCGCCCGCCCCGCCGGCCGGCGTCCAGATGTTCAGGCGGAGGCTGTCCTCGTCCGTCGCGTACCCGCCGAGGAGCGTCTCCTCCAGCGGCAGGTCGAGCACGCGGGTCGCCGCTCGGGAGAGGAACGTCGGCTCCGGCTGAACGGCGGAGGGGCCGAAGTCGTCGGCCACGAGGGTCGCCGACCGCTGCGGGGCCGGGCGGGGCGCCTCCCAACGCAGCGGGCCGACCGGGGGAGCGGCGTAGGGGATCCCCGCGAAGGCGTCGACCCCGGCCGCGGCGTCGTGCACACCGACGACGTCGCCCTGCCGGGTCATGACCGGGGCGCTGTGCGGACCGGCGAGCGTCCGCGTCGCTGGGAGAGGACCCGCGGCGAGGGCGACGGCTCCGATGAGCCCTGCGGACGCGACCCAGGCCGCCGTACGCAGCATCCAGTGCCGGTGCCGCCATCTCCGCGAGACGGCCGCGATCAGGACCGCGGCCGCCGCGACGACGAGCCACCCCCACCACTCCACCCGGTTCAGCCAGGCGAGGACCGCCCCGATGAGCACGACGGTCGCGGTCGGCAGCCACCGGGACCGTCGCCGTCGAGGTTCGGGCGTTCCAGTTCTCGATACGGTATGCATTGGAAACGAAACGTACTGAAAAGGCCCATCCAGCGCAAGGATCCGAATAGGCTGGGGGCGTGGTCACAGGCGAGCAGGCTCCGGTCCGGCGGAGGAGCGAGACGCGACGACGTCTCCTCGCCGCGGCCGCCGAGCTCTTCGAGAGCACGGGCACCATCGGCCAGCGCGTCGAGGACATCTGCGCGCAGGCGGGCTTCACCCGCGGCGCGTTCTACTCGAACTTCGCCGGTGTCGACCAGCTCTTCCTCGCACTCCACGAGGAGCAGGCCGCGAGAGTGTGGGGGAGCCTGCAGGAGGCCCTCGACGTCCAGCTGCAGGAGGAGCACCGCGCGGCGACCCTCGACGGCGCCGTACGCTCCCTCCTCGACGCGCTCCCGTCCAGCCGCGAGTGGTTCTCCCTGCGGTCGGTGCTCCTGGCACGCGCTGCCGCGGACCCGGAGTTCGCCGAGCGGATGATGATCGACGACGACCGCGTCTCGCGCGAGCTGGGCGAGCGCTTCGCCGCCCTCGCCGCCGTGCACGGCCGCGTCCCCGCCGTCGAGTCCGCCGTCCTGGCGAAGGCCGTCGTCGCGGCGCACGTCGGGTCGGTGAGCCAGTGGCCCGTGGACACCAGCGCCGAACTCACGCAGCGCCTGGTCGTCGCCGCGGTGATCCGAGGCCTCACCGTCGAAGCGCCCGGTCTGCCATCGGAGTGCGGCGGCGATCGATGACGTCCTGTCGCAGGAGCATTGAGGGGAGCCGATCGCCATCCTGCCGACCGGGGCTTCGGTCGAACTGACATAATGTGCATTATCGGATAACGGCGGAAGGGCCGGACGGACCGGGACTGAGGCCGCCCGACGGTCCGGCACGTCATCAGCGGATCGGCGAATGCTCCACCCACGGCTCGACGTCCTCGTACCAGCACGTCTCGGTCGAAGTGTCGAAGCGCGTGACCAGCCGCAGCTGCGGATCGACGGTCATCGTGCCGCGGACGCCGCCGTCGCCTCGATCCTCTCGGGCGCCCGCCGCAACGCGCGTCGGCGTTCCTGCGAGCGCTCCCGCCGGTTCACCATCACCGCGACGGCATCGAGAAGGATGCTCACGCCGGCCGGCGTCCGCCGGCGGACGGACTGCGCCCACGACGGCGTCGGACTCCCCCGATGCCGGTCCATTGCCGTCCACCGGGGCCATCCGTCGAGGAGCGCAGACCCGTGCGCCGGCGTCAGCCCCTGGTGAGGATCAGGCGAAGTCGGAGATGTCGCCGACGAGGCGGGTATTGTCCGCGGGGATCGGCTCGACGGCCGCCAGAGCGACCTCGGCCGCGAACTCCTGCACGTTGTAGAGCTTGCCGGCCGACTCGCGACGCGAGCTGATCGCGCCCGGGTTCGCGCGCTCCAGCAGGGTCGCGGTGATGGTGCCCTCGATCATGTCGCCCGAGACGACGACGAACTCGATCCCGCGCTCGGCGAGCTCACCGATCCGCTCGCGCAGGGCGTCCTCGCCGGCGCGCTTGGAGAGCGCGACGGGCTCGTACTCGGGCATCGTGGGCGTGGTCCGGATGAAGTGCGCCTGGTGGCTCGTGACGAACACGACACGGGAGCCCTCGGAGAGCAGCGGCAGCGCCGCGTCGAGCACGGCGACCTGCGAGTCGCGGTTGAGGACCATCGCGTAGTCCTCCCCCATGTTGCTCTCCATGCCGCCGGAGGCGTTCAGGACGAGCACGTCCAGTCCTCCGTACTCCTTCTCGATGCGGGAGAAGAGCTCGGCGCGCGAGTCGGCGTCGGTGAGATCGGCGCCGACGGCGATGGCGGTGCCGCCGGCCTCGACGATCTGCGCGACGAGCTTGTCGGCGCGCGGCGCCTTCGAGCGGTAGTTGACGACGACGCGGGCTCCGGCCTCGGCCAGGTAGCGGACCGTGTCGGCGCCGATGCCGCGGGACGACCCGGTGACGAGAGCGCGCTTGCCGTCGAAGGAGCCGGGGGCGAGGGGATTGGACACGGGTATTCCTCCAGAACGCCGGCTCGGAGACCGGATCGGGCACGATGACGGGCCACGGCCCGACGGAGGAGTCTACCAAGGGCCTCGAGACCGTCGGCGCACCCCTCTCCCAGCCCTCGTCCGGGGGGCGTTGATAGCCTGGGAATGCTCGTCGAGGGGAAGGAGCACACAGCATGGACGCTGTCATCCAGTACGCGTGGATCCTCTGGCTCGCGCTGATCCTCATCTTCGTGATCGTCGAGATGATCACTCTCGAGTTCACGTTCCTGATGCTCGCCGTCGGCAGCATCGGCGGACTGCTGACCGGGCTGGTCGGGGCTCCCTTCTGGGTCCAGGTCCCCGTCGCGGCCGTCCTCGCCGCCCTCCTGCTGTTCACCGTCCGGCCGCCGCTGCTGCGGCTGCTGAAACGGGGCGGCGATCCCACCCCCAGCGGAGCGGACGCTCTCCTCGGGCTCTCCGGCAGCGTCGTCCTCGCCGGCCCCGGAGCCCGCCAGGTCAAGCTCGCCAACGGCGAGACCTGGACCGTCCGCCTGTCCCCGCTCGTCGAGGACCGCACACTCGGAGTCGGCGAGAGAGTCGTCGTCACCGCCATCGAGGGCGCGACCGCGGTCGTCGTCCCCGCCGAAAGGAGCACACCGTGACACCGTCCTCCGTCGTGACGATCGTCGTCGTCGCCGCCGTCGTCCTCTTCGCCCTGGTCGTCCTCTTCCGAGCGGTCCGCATCATCCCCCAGGCCACCGCCGGGGTCGTGGAGCGCCTCGGCAAGTACCACAAGACCCTGCTGCCGGGCCTCAATCTCGTCGTGCCGTTCATCGACCGGGTCCGCCCGCTGATCGATCTGCGCGAGCAGGTCGTCTCGTTCCCGCCCCAGCCCGTGATCACGGAGGACAACCTCGTCGTCTCGATCGACACGGTCGTCTACTTCCAGGTGACGGACGCCCGCGCGGCGACCTACGAGATCGCCAACTACCTCGGCGCGGTCGAGCAGCTGACCACCACCACGCTCCGCAACGTCGTCGGCGGCCTGAACCTCGAGGAGGCGCTGACCTCCCGCGACAACATCAACGGGCAGCTGCGCATCGTCCTCGACGAGGCGACCGGCAAGTGGGGCATCCGCGTCGGACGCGTGGAGCTCAAGGCCATCGACCCGCCCCTCTCCATCCAGGACTCGATGGAGAAGCAGATGCGCGCCGAGCGCGACCGTCGAGCCGTGATCCTCACCGCCGAGGGCACCAAGCAGTCCCAGATCCTGAACGCCGAAGGTCAGCGCCAGGCCGCGATCCTCGCTGCGGAGGGCCAGGCGAAGGCGGCGGTCCTGCGGGCCGAGGGTGAGGCCAAGGCGATCACCACCGTCTTCCACGCCATCCACGAGGGCCGCCCCGACAGCGAGCTCCTCGCCTACCAGTACCTCCAGACACTCCCCAAGATCGCCGAGGGCAGCGCGAACAAGCTCTGGGTCATCCCGAGCGAGCTCACCGAGGCGCTGAAGGGCATCGGAGGCGCGCTCGGCCAGCGCGGCCAGTCCGCCCCGGCGGTCCGCCCGCAGGACGCGGCACCCACGTCGGCGCCTGCGCCTCCCGCGCCTGCCGCATCCGGGTCCGTCGGCTCCACGCCTGTCGTGCCCGGATCCGACACGTCCGCCCCCTTGGCGGCCGCGACGACCGACGGAACCCCGGACTCCGCGCCCACTCCCCCGCCGCCGGCCGTCTGAGCCGCGGATCCGGTCCGCGATGCGCGCCTCCGAGCGACCCCTCGTCCTGAGTGGGCCGACCCCCCGGGCGATCGCGCATCGCGGATTCGGCCCGCCGGCCGAGGGCAACACGCTCGCCGCCTTCGAGCGCGCCCTCGCCGCGGGTGCGGACCTCCTCGAGACGGACGCGCGCGCGTCCCTCGACGGGGTCGCGGTGCTCGTCCACGACGCCGAGGTGATCGACCACTCCGGCCGCCGCCACGTCGTCGCCGCCACCCGGTGGGAGGAGCTCGCCGACCTCCAGCTGGCGGGCGGCGCCCGGCTCGCCTCTCTCGAGCAGGCCCTCGCCGCTCTCCCCCGCGCGCGCTTCAATCTCGACGTGAAGTCGCGGGACGCGATCGACCCGGTCGTCGCGGCGGTGTCCGGCGCCGCCGCCGCGGAGCGCGTCTTGATCACCTCGTTCTCCGAGATCCGTCGAGCAGCGGCCCTCCGCCGTCTTCCCGGCGCCGCGACCTCGGCGTCGGCGGTCCGCTTCGTCGTCGCCCTGGTCGCCGCCCACCTCGGCGCCGCCCTCCCCGTGCGTCTCGCTCTCCGCGGCATCGACGCGCTCCAGGTGCCCGAGCGCGCGCTCGGCCTCCGCGTCGCGGAGCCGCGGATCCTCGCCCGGCTGCGGGTGACCGGCTGCGAGATCCACCTCTGGACCATCGACGATCCGGAGCGGATGGAGCGGCTCCTCGCGCTCGGGATCGACGGGCTCGTGACCGACCGCACCGACCTCGCCCGAGCGGCCGTCGACGCCTTCCTCAGCGCCCGTCAGCCACGCCCTCAGGAACCGCGGAATACGCCTCCGACCTGAGGATTCTCTGGCAATGGCAGGGACGGGAAGACCACCTCCAGGTACGACGTTGACACTGGGGAAGCACAGCGAGAGGAGACCACACAATGGCAGATCGAAGCTTGCGAGGAATGCGGCTCGGATCCCAGAGCCTGCAGAGCGAAGAAGGCGTCGTCTTCTCCCCGCGATCGACGTACGAGTACCACTGCGCGAACTGCGGCCACGACACCGACATGGTGTTCTCGGCCGATGCGGAAGCGCCGGAGACCTGGGAGTGCCGCTCCTGCGGTCACGAGGCCACTCTGATGGTGGACTCGAAGCCGGTCGTCGTGGACAAGGGCGAGCAGAAGGCTCCGCGCACCCACTGGGACATGCTGCTCGAGCGCCGGACCCGCGCGGAGCTGGAGGAGCTGCTCGAGGAGCGGCTCGCCTATCTGCGCGCCAGGCGCGGTGAGCACAAGATCGGCGCGTAGCGCCGGTCAGCGGGAACGGCGTCGCGGCTCGCGCGTCCTGAGGACGAACGAGACCATGCCGATGAGACCGGCGGCCAGGAAGTACCAGCCGAGGTCTCGCGCCCACACCAGAGCCGGGGTCGTGGTGGAGCTGAGGGGGACCTCGTCCACCATGGCACCCGGCTCGAACCATGTCAGGGAGTCGATCGTCGCGCCGTCCGGCCCGATGATCGCACTCGTCCCGACGGTCGAGATGTTGACCACGCTGCGCCCGGTCTCGATGGCCCGCAGGCGAGCGATGGCGAGCTGCTGGACGCTCTCGTCCGTCCGGCCGAAGTCGGCGTTGTTGGTCTGCCCGAGGATGACCTGGGCACCCCCGTCGACCATCGCGTTCGTCAGCGCGTCGTCCGAGATGTCGAAGCAGATCGCGATGCCTGCGAGGACGCCGTTCACGTCGAAGACGTTGGGACGGGTGCCGATCGAGTAGTCCCGGCTCACCAGGTCGACCAGGTCCGGAGCGAACATCCGCCAGAACGCGCGGTCCGGCATGTACTCGGCGAACGGGACGGGATGCACCTTGTCGTAGACCTGCGTCGCCCCCTCCCCCGCCTTCCAGAGCAGCGAGCTGTTGTAGAAGACGTCGTCCGAGGGGTTCGTGATCGTGCCCACGACGAACGGCGCGTCCATCGTCCGGCTGAGGTAGTCGAGGACGGCGGCCGACTGGGCGTTCCGGGTCGGATCGATGTCGACGCCGTTCTCGGGCCACACCACCATGTCGACGTCCTGGTCGAGGATCGGCAGAGTCGCCGAGGTGTGGTCCTCGAGGATCTGCCCGCGGTAGCTCTGCGAGAACAGGCCCGCATCGGAGTCGCCCTGGACGGCGGCGATCCGGGTCGTGCCCTCCGTCGGTGCCGGCCAGGCGGGGAACACCAGCGCCACGATCGCGAAGCCCGCGAGAGCGCTGACGCGAGAGGAGGCCGGGACGGACATCTCGCGGACGGCCTGCGCGAGCACGGCCGCGAGGAACGCCACCACGAAGCCGAGGCCGGCGAAGCCGATCCACGCCGCGAGACCGGCGAGCGGGCCGAGGGACTGCGAGATCGCGAGGCGGCCCCAGGCGAAACCGCCGTAGGGCCAGACGCTGGTGATCGACTCGCGCCCGATCCAGAGCGCCGCCAGGAGGGCGGGGAGGCCGACCATCCGGCCGAGCGGTCCCGTCCAGACGCGGTGGCCGCGCGTGGAGACGACCGCCATCAGCCCCGCGGAGACCGCGAAGAAGATCGCCTGCAGGCCGGCGAGGGCCGCCCACGGGACCGGGCCGAGGTAGAGGGTCAGCCACTCGATGTGGACACCCCAGAAGACCGCTCCACCGACGAGGCCGACGAGGGCCCCGCTCCAGAAGCCGCGCCCCGCCAGCGCGAACAGGATCGCCGCGGCGCCCCCGATCGCCAGCGGCCAGATATCGGAGTCGGGGAAGCCGCGGTCGAGCACGGCGCCGCCGAGGGCGGCGAGGGGCAGCGCCACCCACAGCGGAACGGTCCGCCCGTCGGGCGGAGGAGCGACCGGCGTCATGCGACGGTCGAGTACGCGACGATGCCGCGGCGGACCAGGTCGAGGGCGGTCCGGGCCGCGCGGCCGACCTTGCCCTCGGCGACGACGGAGAGCTGATCGAGGAGGTCGATGGTCTGCTTCGCCCAGCGCACGAAGTCGCCGGCGGCCATGTCGGACTCGCGGAGCACCATGTCGAGCGGCATGCCCTTGGCCCACATGTTCATCGACAGCGCCAGGCTCGTCGAGATCGGGTTGCTGCCCGGCAGGCGGTGCTCCCGCTCGACATCGTCGAGCCGGGCCCACAGCAGCTGGGTCTTCTCCAGCGCCTCGGGGAACGCGCCGCGGGGCAGGAACTGCTCGCCGAGCGTCCCCTCCTCGCGTCGCGGCTCGAAGACCAGGCAGCACGCCATCGCCGCGAGGCCGGCCGGATCGAGCTCCGTCCACGCCTGCTTCCGGAGGCACTCGGCGACGAGCAGGTCCCGCTCCCCGTAGATCCGGCGGAGCGTGCGACCGTTGGGCGTCAGCGAGAGCTCGCCGACCTCGTCCCGGCGGAAGTAGCCGAGCTCGAGCAGCACGTCCGTGATGTGGTCGAAGATGCGGGCGACGGCGCCGGTGCGCGAGCGGATCTGGCGCTCGATCTCGTCGGTCTCGCGGCGCAGCTTCCACCAGCGCTCGGCCCAGCGCGCGTGCTGCTCGCGGTCGGAGCAGGCGTGGCACGGGTGCGCCTTCATCCGACGCCGCAGGCTCGTGAGCTGTCCCTGGCGCTTCTCGCGCTCGGCGTGGGAGGCCGACTCGCCGCGCACCGCGCCCCGGCGCTCGAGGTCGCCGATCTCACGGCGGATCGCCGCGTACTGCTCGAAGTCGCCCAGGTGGCACTGCATCGCCGTGACGTAGCCCGCCATCGACTCCTCCTGCTGGCGGACCCGGCGGGCGAGATCGACGACGGACCGGTCGGCCTGGAACTGCGCGAACGACGACTCGAGGATCTCGCGCGTGCGCACCCGCCCGAACTGCTCGATCAGGTTCGCGGCCATGTTGTAGCTGGGGCGGAAGCTGGAGTTGAGCGGGTAGGTCCGCCGGGAGGCGAGGGACGCGACCGCCTGAGGGTCCATCCCGCCGCGCCACTGGATCACCGAGTGGCCCTCGACGTCGATGCCGCGTCGGCCCGCCCGGCCGGTGAGCTGGGTGTACTCCCCCGGTGTGATCGGGACGCGCGCCTCGCCGTTGAACTTCTCGAGCTTCTCGAGGACGACCGTGCGGGCCGGCATGTTGATGCCGAGCGCGAGCGTCTCGGTCGCGAAGACCACCCGCACGAGCCGGCGCAGGAACAGCTCCTCGACGACCTCCTTGAAGGCGGGGAGCATCCCGGCGTGGTGCGCGGCGACGCCCCGCTGGAGTCCGTCGAGCCACTCCCAGTAGCCGAGCACCGCGAGGTCCTCGTCGCGGATCGTCCGGCACCGCTCCTCGACGATCGCGCGGATCTCGTCGCGCTCGTGGCGCTCGGTGAGGCGCACGCCCGACCGGAGCACCTGGCGCACAGCCTGGTCGCAGCCCGCACGGCTGAAGACGAAGAAGATCGCGGGGAGGAGGTTCTTGCCGCGGAGGATCTCGACGACCTCCGAGCGCAGCACGAGCTCCTCGGTGCGCTGCTCCGGGTAGCGGCCGCGACCGCCTCGGCCGTTGCGGCCGCCCCTGCCGCCGCGCTCGACCCGGGAGCCGCCCTGGGCCATGCGGGCGAGCTCGGGGTTCACCCGGTTCGTCGCCGCCCGACCGGAGGAGTCGAAGAGGTCGACCAGCTTGCCGCCCACCAGGACGTGCTGGTCGAGCGGGACGGGCCGCTCCTCGGAGACGATGACCTCGGTCTCGCCCCGGACGGTCTGGAGCCAGTCGCCGAACTCCTCGGCGTTCGACACGGTCGCGCTGAGCGAGACCAGCCGCACGCGCTGCGGGAGGTGGATGATGACCTCCTCCCAGACGGCGCCGCGGAAGCGGTCGGCGAGGTAGTGCACCTCGTCCATCACGACGTAGGCGAGGTCGCGCAGGAGGTCCGAGTCGGCGTACAGCATGTTGCGCAGCACCTCGGTCGTCATCACGACGATGCGGGCGCGCGCGTTGACGTTGGAGTCGCCGGTCAGCAGACCGACCTCGGAGGCTCCGTAGTCCTCGACGAACTCCTGGAACTTCTGGTTGCTCAGCGCCTTCATCGGCGTCGTGTAGAAGACCTTGGCCGTCGGGTCCTGCATGGCCAGGTGGATCGCGAACTCGGCCACCGCCGTCTTGCCGGCGCCGGTGGGCGCGGCGACGAGGACGCTGTGGCCGTCGTCGAGCGCGCTGCAGGCCTCGTACTGGAAGGGGTCGAGGTCGAACGCGAGGGTCGAGCGGAACGCCTCGACCCTCACGTGGCCCTGGCGCGTCCGGAACGCGGCGAACCGCTCGGCGGGAGACGGTCCGGTCACGCGGGCAGGTCGGAGGGGCTGCCGTCGAACACCAGCTGGCGCTTGGCGGCGCGCCGGTCGTGCAGGATCGCGATCCCGCAGGCGAGGAAGAACAGGAAGATGATCGGGATGGCCAGGAGGAACATCGAGATCGGGTCGGCCGCGGGGGTCGCGATCGCCGTGAAGAGCACGATCGCCATGATCGCGATGCGCCACGACTTGAGGATCAGCATGCCGGGGAGGATGCCGAGGAAGTTGAGGAGCACCAGGAAGACGGGCAGCACGAACGCGATGCCGACGACCAGCACGAGCTTGAGAACGAACTCGTAGTAGATCTTGGCGTCGAGGAAGCTCGCCGCGTTGCTGCCGGTGAAGCTCGTCAGGAGCTCCACGATGTGCGGGAACACGAACCAGCCGGCCGCGCAGCCCGCGAAGAACAGCGGGATGGCGGTGAGGATGAAGCCGAGGCCGTACCGCATCTCCTTGCGGGTCAGGCCCGGGACGAGGAACGCCCAGATCTGGTAGAGCCAGACCGGGCTCGCCAGGACGATGCCCACCGTGATGGCGATCTGCAGCCGCAGGTCGAAGGCACCGGCGATCGTCGGGAAGTTGAGGATCGCCTCCTTGCCCTGGGTCGAGGCCACCTCGGAGATCGGAGCCTTGAGGGCCTCGAAGACCCACTCCGAGACGAACCACCCCGCGACACACGCGATGACGATCGCGATCGCCGACTTGAAGAGCCTGTTGCGAAGCTCGACGAGGTGCGCCCCGAGCGACATGCGCCCGTCGGGGTTCTTCGTCCGCTTCGTCCGTGGCTTCTTCGGTGCCACGGACGTCATTACTTGAGCGGGGACTCGGGCGGCGTGGTGGTGCCGGTGCCGGTGGTCGAGCCGGTGGATCCGGCGACGGTGCCGGTGGTCCCCTCGGTCGACTCACGGCGCTCGGTGCCGTCCTCGTCCTTCATGGTCTTGACCTCGCTCTTGAAGATCCGCATCGACTGCCCGACACTGCGGGCCAGCTGCGGGAGCTTGGGCGCACCGAACAGGAGGAGGATCACGGCGAGGATGATGAGGAGGTGCCACCCCTGGAGGCCAGCGAACATTGCAGACTCACTTCACTTGTCGGTTGCGGTGTACGAGGAGCTTACCCCGTTCGACCCGTCCTGACCGGCGGAGATCGATCCTGTCGCGACGTGCGTCACGTCGGCCCTCGTGCGCACGCCTCACGTCGTCGCGATCGGCGAACAGCGACGAGGGAGGACGGGGCGGCAGGTGGTCCGTCACTCCTGGACTCAGTGTCTCGAGTTTCGCGGTGACCTCGGACAGCTGTCCGAGGAGCACCTTCCCCTTGCGCCAGTAGGAGAGGGCGAAGAGGACCAGCATCGCCAGAGCGCCCAGCGCGAGGCCGAGCCAGATCAGGATCCACGACCACCAGGTCACGACGGCTCCCCCTCGTTCGCGGCGAGCGCGGAGGCCGCCCAGTGCGCGACCGCGGTGCGCGCCTCGGGGGGTGCCACCACGGTGACGAGACCCGCCAACGACGCCACCAGGCGCGTCAGTCCCTCCAGATGGGCGACGCGGAGACGGACGAGGACACCGTGGTCCTCCTCCCCCGGCACGGGATCGGGGAACTCGGCGTCGGCCGCGTAGTCGCCCAGCAGCACGACGGCGCTGGGAGCGACGCGCAGGTCCACGACGAGATCGGAGGCGGAGGCCTCGAAGAGCCGTTCCGAGAGGGTCACCTCGTTGCGGCGCCGGACGATCGGCGTCCCCGTGTCGCGGAGGGAGCGCATCCTGTCGACCCGGAACGTCCTGACGCCCTCGCGGAGGTGGTCCCATCCGCGCAGGTACCAGTCCCGGTCGACCGATTCGAGCACGAAGGGGTCGACGAGCCGGGACTCGGTCTCGCCGCGGGCGCTGCGGTAGTCGAAAGCGACCTGCGTCGCCGAGCCCATCGCTGTCCGCAGGAGCGCCACAGCGCTGTCCGCGCCCGTGCCGCGCGAGACCGCCACCGCGCTCGGGGCCGAGGAGGCGCCGCGTGCGAGCTTCCCCATCAGCGAGGCGATCCGGTCGTTGCCCTGGTTCTCGGGCAGGGCTGCGAGGTACTGCATGCCGGCGATGAGGGCGGCGGCCTCGCGCGCCGAGAACCTCGGCGAGTCGTCGATCGCGACCTGGTGGGTGAGGACGACGTGGTCGTTCTCCTCGAAGTCGTCCCAGCCGATGTCGAAGAGGTCGTTCGCCTGGTACTGCGCGGTCTCGCCGGGGATGCCCGAGACGGCGATGAGGCGCACCGCGCGCCGCACCTCCTCCTCCGGGATCTCGAAGTGCGCGGCGACCTCGGCGACGGAGACGCGACCCCGGTCGAGCAGGTAGGGAACGAGGGAGAGGAGGACGGCCAGTCGGTCGCGCGCCTGCAGGGAGCGGGGTCTAGCCACGGGGATCCCCTCCATGGTCGTCCAGGGTGCGGCGGAGGCGGTCGAGGACGCGGCGGCGGAGCTCCTCCGGCTCGAGCACCCGCACCTCGGGACCGTGACCGGCGAGCTCGTCCGCGAGCACGTCCGGGTCGGTGTAGTGCAGGCGCAGCAGGCCCTGGCCCTCGCCCTCGGCCTCGGCACGCCCGCCGAGACGGAGGGCGGCGTCGGAGTCGGGGGCGACGCGCAGGAGCGCGCTGTTGCGCTGCAGGATCTCGTCGAGCTGGGCGAGAGCGGTCGCAGCGTGGTCCCCCTCCGCGGGAGGCGCGGTGCGGCCGGTGGACGCGACCGGCCCGACGATCCGCGACAGGAGGAAGGTCCGCGTGCCCTCGGCGCCCTCGTCCCAGCCGTGGAGGTGCCAGCGCCCCTGGTGGTTCACCAGGGCGCGGGGCTGCACCGTGCGCACGCGCGGCTCCTCGCCGCCGGGCTTCAGATAGGGGAAGCGGACGACCTGGCCGCGGTCGAGCGCGGCGTTGAGCGGCTCGAACGAGGACTCGCGGACCCGGATCGAGGGGCTGATGCCGATGACGGGGTCGACGGACTCGACCCCGATCGAGCGCAGCTTGATCAGCGCGCGCCGCGACTCCGCCGAGAGCGTCCCCTCGCGCCAGACCGCGCCGGCCAGGCGGAGCAGCGCGAGCTCCTCCGGATCGAAGGTCAGGTCGGCCGGGAGGTCGTAGCTGCGCTTCGCGATGCGGTACCGGACGGTCTGGGTGTTGCCCGGGTCGCCCGGGGCGTCGACCGTCTCGATCGGGATGCCCAGCTCGCGCAGGTCGTCCTTGTCGCGCTCGAACTGGCGCTCGAGCGAGGTCCGGTCGCCCCGACCCACTCGCTGCCGGTAGCCCTGCACGGTGGAGAGGACGTCGGCCTTCGTCAGTCCGTTCTCGGCCGCGACGAGCGCGAGCACGAGGTTGAACAGACGCTCTTCGGCCGGGACGCGGCTCGAGGACGGGGCGTCGGAAGGCACGCCCTCCAGTCTAGGGCCGGGCCCGGTCAGACCTTTCCGAGGATGTCGGCGACGAAGATCAGCGTCGCGCCGCCGGGGATCCCGCCCTGAGGAGAGCCCTGGTCGCCGTAGCCCTGGTCCGGCGGGATGACCGCTATGACCTGGGATCCGACGGGCTGGCCGATGAGGGCGTCGGCGAATCCGGCGATGACTCCGCCCTGGGTGGTCGAGCCGTCGGCGGCCGTGAAGACGGCGGGAGCGCCCTTCTCCCAGCTGGAGTCGAACACCTTCCCGTCGCTCCACTGCCAGCCGGTGTAGGCCACGACGACCTGGTCGCCCTCGGCGACGACGTCGCCGTCGCCCTTCTTGAGCTGGGCGATGCGGAGGTCGGTCGGTGCGTCGCCCGAGGGCTTCGCGAGCCCCGGGCGTCCGTCGTCGCCGAGCGTCACCGTCGGGAAGCCGTCGGGCGCGGGCTGGGCGGCGCCGTTCGCGCGGGCCAGCGAGGCCTCGCGGACGTCCGCGACGAGCACGAGCGTGTCGTCCTCCGAGATGCCGAGCTGCGACGAGGACTGGCCGAAGCCGTCCTCGGGGGCGATCGCGATGGCGACGCGCGAGCCGACCTGCGTGCAGAGGAGGCCCTCGTTCAGGCCGACGAGCCCGGCTCCGCCGACGCCGAAGCGGGCGGTGCTCGACCCGTCGTAGGGCGAGGTCTCGAGGACCGTGCCGTCCGCGCCGTTGACCAGGGTGTAGTCGATGGTGACGAGCTGGCCCTTCTCGAGCGGTGCGCCCGAGCCCTCGATGAGGGTGCTGACCTGCGTGCCGTCCGCCTTCAGCGGCGTCGGGACGCTGACGTCCGGCTTCGCTCCGAAGTCGCCCGTGGCGCTGACCGCCGCCGAGGAGTCGCCGGAGGAGAACGGAGCGTCGCAGTCCGCCTGCGAGGAGGACGCGGTGCATCCGGTGAGAGCGGCGACGATGCCGATGCCGGCGATGAGCGCGGTGGTCCTGCGCACGGGTCCTCGATTCGAGAGAAGGGGAGCGGTGACGCCCGGGGTGGAGACGGCCCGGAGGCCGGGAACAGCTTAGAGGATGCCCTCGTCGTCGGGCTCCGCGGTCTCCTCGCCGAACCCGCGGGCCCGGGAGAGCTCGGCGCTGGTGGCGGACTCGCGGACCCGCTTGCGGAGGCTCTTGGGGCTCACGGCGCGCTCGCCGAGCGCGCCGGGGGTCCAGGCCTCCACGTCCTCGTCGCTGAAGTCCGTCTTCGACGGGCGACGCTTGAGCTCGGGGAGCACGGTGTCCGGAGCGAGCCGGCGAGCGGTGATGAGGAAGCCGGTGTGGCCGATCATCCGGTGGTCCGGCCGGACCGCGAGGCCCTCGACGTGCCAGCCGCGGACCATGGTCTCGTTCGACGACGGGTTCGTGAACAGGCCCGAGGCGCGGATCGCCTCCGCCGTCCGCGAGAGCTGCGTGACGGTGGCCACGTAGCAGAGGAGCACTCCCCCGGGCGTGAGAGCCTCGGCGGCGACGTCGAGGCACTCCCAGGGCGCGAGCATGTCGAGCACGACGCGGTCGGCCTCGCCGGACGGGACCGTGCCGGGCAGCGCCTCGACGAGGTCGCCGACGGTGACGCTCCAGTTGTCGGGCGTGTAGCCGAGGAAGGTCTCGATGTTCGCCCGTGCGACATCCGCGAACTCCTCGCGCCGCTCGAACGACGACAGCCGGCCGGTCGGACCGACCGCCCGCAGCAGCCAGAGCGAGAGCGCGCCGGAGCCGACACCGGCCTCGACCACGCGGGCGCCGGGGAAGACGTCGGCGAGGGCGAGGATCTGGGCCGCGTCCTTCGGGTACACGATCGCCGCGCCGCGGGGCATCGACATCACGAAGTCGGCGAGGAGGGGTCGCAGCGCGAGGTGCTCGACGCCGACGGTGTTGGTCACCACCGAGCCGTCGGGCAGCCCGATCACCGTGTCGTGCTCGATGCCGCCCCGGTGCGTGTGGAACACCTTGCCGGGAACGAGCGTGATGGTGTTCATCCGCCCCTTGGGTCCCGTCAGCTGGACGCGGTCCCCTGCGCGGAAGGGTCCGGAATGCTGCAGTGCCTCACCGGTCATCGGCGGGCCTCCGTCTCGGTCGTGGCCGGGCCGGAGCCGCGGTGCTCGGAGGACACCGTCGCGAGGTCCGCGACGGTGCGGCCCGCGAGAGTGGGCCAGAGGGCGTAGGGGGCGGCGGGGTCCAGCTCCAGCTGGTGCGGGACGCCGATCGCCGCGGCTCCGGAGGCGACGGCCGCGCCGAGGCCCGTGAGGGAGTCCTCGATCGCGACGCAGGCGGCGATGTCGACACCGAGGGTGCTCGCGGCGAGGAGGTACGCCTCGGGGTGGGGCTTGCTGCGCTCGACCATGTCGCCGCTGACGACGGCGGCGAAGGCGGGGAACGGGATCCGGTCCACGACGGCCGCGGCCATCCGCGAGATCGACATCGTGACCAGCGCCTGCGGCACACCCGCCTCGGACACCGCGTGCAGCAGCTCGAGCGCGCCCGGTCGCCACGGGATGCTCACGGCCAGCTGGTCGACGACCTCGTCGGTCATCCGGTCGATGATCGCGTCGACGGAGAGGTCGACGCCCTTGCCCTGCAGGATGCGGGCGGCGGCGGGCAGGCCCGAGCCGACGAGTCCCATCGCGTCCTCGTGGGTCCACACTCCGCCGAAGGAGGAGACGAGCGCGTGCTCCGACGCCATCCAGTACGGCTCGGTGTCGACGAGCGTCCCGTCCATGTCCCAGAGGACGGCGGCGGGGGCGGACGCTCCTCCGAGCGACTCGGAGGACAGCGGCCAGGCGGAGGTCTCGGGAGTCACGAGCGACCATGGTACCGGCAGGGCCGCGCCCCTCCCCGGCCGCGGGCCGAGAGCGAACAGCGCGGCCGATCCCGCCGGACGGGACGGCCGGGGCCGGGGGCGGTCCTATCCTGGACGGAGGGACAGGCGCGGTGTGCGCTCCCCGCACATCGAGCCGAACGCGGAGATCCTGCCTATGAACGTGATCACGGGGAACGTCCTGGTCGTGGCCTTCGAGGGCTGGAACGACGCCGGGGACGCCGCCAGCGGCGCGCTGCGGCTGGTCAAGGACGCCGGGGAGTACGTGCCCCTCTTCGCCGTCGACGCCGAGCAGTACTACGACTTCCAGTACACCCGCCCCATGCTCTCGATCGGAGAGGACGGCCGCCGCAGCCTCGCCTGGCCCGGCACCCAGATCTTCGGCCCGGCCGACACCTCGGTCGACGCCGAGAGCGCGCTGTACCTCATGATCGGCACCGAGCCCTCGCGCAGCTGGAAGAGCTTCGCCGCCGAGGTCGTCGACGCCATGCTCGCGATCGACATCTCCGCCGTCGTCTTCCTCGGCGCGATGCTCGCCGACGTCCCGCACACCCGGCCGATCTCGATCTTCGCCTCGAGCGAGAACGCGGAGCTGCGGAGCTCGTTCGAGCTCGAGCGCTCCAGCTACGAGGGGCCGGTCGGCATCCTCAGCGTGATCGGCGAGGCCGCGCAGAAGGTCGGCATCCCCGCCGTCTCGATCTGGGCCTCCGTCCCGCACTACGTGCACAACGCGCCCTCGCCCAAGGCGATGCTGGCGCTGCTCGAGAAGCTCGAGGAGGTCGTCGGCCTGGCGATCCCCCGCGGCGACCTCGTCGAGGAGGCGGAGGAGTGGGAGCGCGGCATCGACGCCCTCGCCGCCGAGGACGAGGAGATGGCGTCGTACATCGCCCAGCTCGAGCAGGCGCGCGACACCGTCGACTCGCCCGAGGCGAGCGGCGAGGCGATCGCCCAGGAGTTCGAGCGCTACCTGCGCCGGCGCGGCGACGGCCGCTCCGGCGAGGAGCCCTGGCGGCCGTAGCCTCCGCCGGCGCCCGCTCGTCCGAGACGGTCGTCGATCACTGGACTGTTCCCGACCGATGACACTCCGGGCCGCTCTGACGGGACTCGAGCCGTTCGGGACTCGAGCCGTCCGGGACTCGAGCCTGACGGGGTTCAGGCCGGGCGCACCCCGAGCAGGGCGTCGACCGCGTCGCGCAGGAGCGACGGGTCGTCCACGCCCTCGGTCAGTGCGGCGTCGACGACGGCGAGGGCGGCCGGAGTGCCGAGGTCGTCGGCCAGCGCCTCGCGCAGCTGCGCCAGCACCTCGAGCGCCGAGCGCGGTCCGACGGCGGCGAGGGCCGACTCCCAGCGCGCCAGGCGCGCCTCGGCCGACGGCAGGTCCTCGGGCAGCCACTCCCAGTCGGAGCGGTAGTGGTGCGCGAGGAGCGCGAGGCGGATCGCCCGCGGGTCCGCGCCCTCGCTCCGCAGACGGGAGACCAGCACCAGGTTCCCGAGCGACTTGCTCATCTTCTCGCCCTGGTAGGCGACCATCCCGGCGTGAGCGTAGGCGCGGGCCAGAGGACGGCCGGACAGCGAAGCGGCGTGGCCTGCGCTGAACTCGTGGTGCGGGAAGACCAGGTCGCTGCCGCCGCCCTGCAGGGTGAACTCGGGTCCGAGCCGGTCGAGGGCGATCACCGAGCACTCGATGTGCCAGCCCGGACGGCCGCGGCCGACCTCGGCGTCCCAGGCGGGCTCGCCGGCGCGCTCGGCCCGCCAGAGCAGCGGATCGAGGGGGTCGCGCTTGCCGGCGCGCTCCGGGTCGCCCCCGCGCAGCGCCGAGAAGCGGGCCATCGACTCCGCGTCGAGCCGGCTCTCGCTGCCCAGGTGCCAGACGGCGCTCTCGGCCGCGGCGATGTCGTAGTAGAGGTCGCTCGCGCCCTCCTCCGCCGCGTCCGGAGCAGCGACGCGGTAGGCGACGCCGTCGCGCTCCAGGCGGGCGACCGCCTCCGCGATGGGATCCACGGTCTCGGTGACTCCGACGTAGTGCTGCGGAGGCAGGACGCGCAGGGCGGCCATGTCGCCGCGGAACAGCTCGACCTGCTCCTCGGCGAGGTCGCGCCAGTCGACGCCGGTGGCCGTCGCACGCTCGAGCAGCGGGTCGTCGACGTCGGTCACATTCTGGGCGTACTCGACCGTGTAGCCCGCGTCGAGCCAGACGCGCTGGACCGTGTCGAAGGCGAGGTAGGTCGACGCGTGCCCGAGGTGGGTGGCGTCGTAGGGCGTGATGCCGCAGACGTAGAGGCTCGCGACTCCGCTGGGCGCGTCGAGCTCGACGGGGCCCGCGGTCGCGGTGTCGTGCAGGCGCGGTGCGCTCCCCCGGCCGGGCAGGGCGGGGACGTCGGCGGCGGTCCAGGCGCGCATCTAGGCGGCGATCAGGCCGGTGGCGAGCGCGACCATCAGGACGACGCCGAGCACGATGCGGTACACGACGAACGGGAGGAAGCTGCGGCGGGAGATGTAGCTCATGAAGAACGCGATCACGACGAAGCCGACCACGAACGCGACGATGGTCGCCACGAGGGTCTCGAGCCCGCCGACCTGGACCTGGTTCGGGAGCACGACCGGGTCGCTGATGCTCTTGTACAGCTGGTAGAGCCCGCTGCCGAACACTGCGGGGATCGCGAGGAGGAAGGAGTAGCGCGCCGCCGCCTTGCGCTCGTACCCGAGGAAGAGGCCTGCGGTGATGGTGCCTCCCGAGCGCGAGACGCCGGGGATCAGGGCGAGCGCCTGCGCGCCTCCGAAGATCAGTCCGTCGCGGACGCCCAGATCGCGCAGGCGGCGCTTCTTCGCGCCGACCGCGTCGGCGATGCCGAGCAGGATGCCGAAGAGGATGAGGGTGGTGGCCACCACCCACAGGGAGCGGAGGGTCGTCTCGATCGCGTCCTGGAAGACGAGGCCGAGGACGATGATCGGAAGGCTGCCCAGGATGATGAGCCAGCCCATGCGGGCGTCCGGGTCCGAGCGCGGGATCCGGCCGACGAGGGAGCGCGCCCAGTGCGACACGATCCGCACGATGTCGCGCCAGAAGTAGATGATGACGGCGGTCTCGGTGCCCAGTTGCGTGATCGCGGTGAACGCGGCTCCGGTGTCGCGGCCGCCGAGACCGGGCAGCAGCTCGCTGACGATCCGGAGGTGGGCGCTGGAGGAGATGGGGAGGAATTCGGTCAGACCCTGGACGAGTCCCAGGATCAGCGCGTCGAGCAGGCCCATGCGTCACTTTCGAGGAGGGCTGGGGCGTCGTCGGCCAGCAGTCGGTCGGGATCGGTCGGTGCTGACCCGGTCCGCGGCGCCGTCAGGAGCTCAGCAGGAGATCGGTCAGGACCTTCCTGCCAAACACTAGTGCGTCCAGTGGAACGCGCTCGTCGACCCCGTGGAACAGCGCCGGGAAGTCCAGGGACGACGGCAGCTGGAGCGGCGCGAACCCGTATCCGGTGATGCCGAGCGTCGAGAGCGCCTTGTTGTCGGTGCCTCCGGAGAGCAGGTACGGGAGGACCTCGGCGCCCGGATCGAACCGGCGGATCGAGGCGGCCATGCTCTCGACGAGCGGGCCGGCGAAGGGCACTTCGAGTCCGATGTCACGGTGCTGGACGAGGATCTCGACATGCTCGCCCGCGAGGACCTTCAGGCGCTCGAGCACCGAATCCTCCTCGCCGGGGAGGACGCGCACGTCGATGGTGGCCTCCGCGGTGTCCGGGATGACGTTGGCCTTGTAGCCGGCCGACAGCATCGACGGATTGGCGGTGGTGCGCAGCGTCGCGGCGATGAAGCGCGAGGCGGTGCCGGTGGCGAGTGCCAGCTCCTCCGGAGTGCTGCGCTGGGGGTCGTGGCCGAGCAGGCGGGCGACCTCGTCGAGCAGCTCGCGCGTGGTGTCGGTGAGGCGCGTGGGCCACTCCTCGCTGCCGATGCGGGCGATCGCCTGCGCCAGCCGGGTGACGGCGTTCTCGGAGTTGATCTGCGAGCCGTGCCCCGCCGTGCCGTGCGCGCGGAGGGTCAGCCACATCAGCGCCTTCTCGCCCGTCTGCACGAGGTAGGCGCGCTTGCCGGCCAGCTCGATCGAGTAGCCGCCGACCTCGCTGATCGCCTCGGTCGCTCCGGCGAACAGCTCGGGCCTCTCACGGGCCAGGAATCCCGATCCCCGCACGCCGCCCGCCTCCTCGTCGGCGAAGAAGGCGATGACGAGGTCGCGGGAGGGGCGCCGCCCCTCGCGGAGGATGTCGCCGAGCGAGGCGAGGATCATCGCGTCCATGTTCTTCATGTCGACCGCGCCGCGGCCCCAGAGCATGCCGTCCTTGATCTCGCCGCCGAACGGGTCGACGCTCCAGTTGTCGGCGATGGCGGGCACCACGTCGAGGTGCCCGTGGACGACGAGGGCGCCGCGCTCGCGGTCCTCCCCCGCGACTCGCGCCACGACGCTCGTGCGTCCCGGGTCGGAGTCGATCAGCTCGGGCTCGAGGCCGAGGTCGCGCAGCTTCGCCGCGACGTACTCCGCGGCCGGGCGCTCCGGCTCCGCCTTCCCGTCGCCGTAGTTGCTGGTGTCGAAGCGGATGAGATCGCGCGCGATGAGCGCCGTCTCGTCGAGGGTGCTGTCGGTCACGGGCGCGCTGTCGATGCTGTCGGACATGCGGGCAACGGTACCGGCGCGGGCTCGACGGCGCGCGGAGGCCGGTGGGCCACGAGGTGGCGTGAGAGGCTCCGGAACCGTGCTAATGTCTTCTTCGGCCGCGGAAACGCAGGTCGAAGGAAACACTCGTCCGGGTGGCGGAAATGGCAGACGCGCTAGCTTGAGGTGCTAGTGCCCGTATAGGGCGTGGGGGTTCAAGTCCCCCCTCGGACACACTGATCGGAACCCCTCGTCTCTCCTCGGAGAGGCGGGGGGTTTCGTCGTTCCCGGCACCTCCCTCCTCGTGCCGGTGGGAGGGATGCGGCAGGCGGAGAGAGCAGACGCCCCGCTCTTTCCCGAAGAGGCGGGGCGTCTCCTGCAGTAAACGGGCGCTCCTGCAGTAAACGGGCGCTCCTGCAGTAAACGGGCGCTCCTGCACCGCACGGGCGCTCCTGCACCGCAGGGCCCTCCTGCACAGACCGTGCCTCGGCGTCAGACGCCTGCTGTCGCCGGCGACCAGCCGAGAGCCGGAGCGATCGATTCCACGACAGTGCGCAGGAGCCGCGCGTTGTACTCGACCCCGAGCTGGTTGGGAACGGTGAGCAGCAGCGTGTCCGCCTCCTGCACGGCGGCGTCCGCAGCGAGCTCGGCGGCGACGGCGTCCGGCTCGCCCGTGTAGCTGCGGCCGAATCGGGCGCGGACGCCCTCGAGAGTGGCGACCTGGTCCTGCTCGCCGCGGCCGCCGAAGTACAGGCGGTCGAGATCGCTCGTGATCGGGAGGACGCTGCGCGACACGGAGACGCGAGGGGTGCGCTCCCAGCCCGCCTCGCTCCACGCGGCGCGGTACTCGCGGATCTGGCGGGCCTGCAGCTCGTCGAAGGGCACGCCCTCCTCCTCCAGGAGCAGGGTCGACGACTGCAGGTTCATGCCCTGCTCGGCCGCCCAGCGCGCGGTCGCGAAGCTGCCGGCACCCCACCAGATCCGGTCCTCGAGGCCGGGCGAGCGCGGCTCGATCGAGAGCGGGAGCGACTGGCGCGTCATCGCAGGATCGGACTGCGCGACCGGCGCCCCGGCGAGCGCCTCCCGGAGGATCCGCACCTTCTGCCGGGCGAGGTCGGCGTCGGTCATCCCCTCCGGGGGGACGAAGCCGAACGCCTCGGACCCGCGCAGGGCCGTCTCGGGCGATCCCCGGCTGACCCCGAGCTCGAGCCGGCCGTCGGAGATCAGGTCGGTGGCGGCCGCCTCCTCCGCCATGTAGAGCGGGTTCTCGTAGCGCATGTCGATGACCCCGGTGCCGATCTCGATGCGGCGGGTGCGCGCGGCGATCGCCGCCAGCAGCGGGAACGGCGAGGCGAGCTGCGGCGCGAAGTGGTGCACGCGGACGTAGGCGCCGTCGATGCCGATCTCCTCCGCCGCCTCCGCGAGCTCGATCGTCTGGAGGAGGACGTCGCGAGCAGAGCGGGTCTGAGACCCGGGGACGGACTGGTAGTGGCCGAAGGAGAGGAAGCCGATGCGCGAGACCATCCCTGCCTCAGCGCCCGGGGGTCCCCCGCTATTCCCGGAGGGTGTGCACGGCGGTCGCCGAACCGCGACAGCGCTCCCGAGGAGTCCTCAATACACGTATGGTTGTCGCGTGCCCGCTGATCGGGGCGGAGAGGGGTCGTCGTGGAGCCGATGGTCGGTCGCCTCGGGGCGACTCTCGGGGTAGCCATGCAGACGATAAGCGGGTCGCAGGTGCAGGCAGGCGCTCTCCGTCCGCAGCAGAAACGGTCGCCCGGTCGCGTCTCCGCGTCAGTGCGCCTCGAAGTCGGCGGAGACCGAGGCGGTGACCTCGATGTCCTCCGGCTTGAGTGCCAACGGCTCCTCAGGAGAGGAGAACGCCTTGGCGCGGCTCATCATCGCCGAGCCGCCCTCGATGCGCGTGTGCGGCCGCAGTCCCGGCTCGAAGAGGGTCAGCACCCGCACCTCGGTCAGGCCGAGGGCCGCAGCATAGGCCTCGGCCCGCTCGCGCGCGTCGCGGACGGCAGCGGTGCGGACCTCGCGCTCGATGCCCGCACGTCGTGCCGCCGTCACGTCCCAGTCGACCCCCGAGATCTGGATCCCCGGCACCTCCGAGATCGAGCCGACCCAGCGCCCGAGAGCCGCGAAGTCCCGGTACTTCACCCGGACCCCGGCGGCAGCGACATGGAACAGCTGCGTGACGTCCGAGTCCTTGATGTACCGGCGGATCGAGGAGACCGAGATCTGATCGGAGGACCACCAGGTGGCGGCGCCGGACGCCTGCTCGGCGGCCGCCTCCTCACGGACCCGCGCGTGCAGGGCGGTGACCTCGGCGAGCGCCTGGGGCCGGGATCGCGACTCGCGCCGGATCTCGAGGCGGACGGTGCCCCGCTCGGCGGGGTGGAAGTGCTGGGCGAGACCGGCGACGGTGATGGTGACCATGGCCCCATCGTGCCGTACGCACCCCGTCAGCTCCGAGCGGCGAGCATCTCCCGGATGCGGTCGGCGAGGGCCCGTTCCGTCGTCAGGTTGCTGACCAGCTGGGCTCGGTGCCCCCCGCAGGCGCCTGGGAGGGGAGCTCCGCTGCTCGGGTCGACCCGGCTCAGCAGTGCCCGCTCCCCCTGGGCGATCGAGGCCTCGAGCAGGGCGAGCCGCCGCTCGAGCCTCTCGGTCTCGAAGCTCTCGGGCGTGATGTCGGACTCGCGGAAGTGGCCGGCTGTGGAAGTGGGGACGCTCATCGATGATCCGTTCCGTCGGGGGCGCCCAGGAGCGGCGCCATCACCAGGAAGACACCGGAGAACGGCGATCATGACGCGAAGGCGCGAAATGCACTGAGACGTGGCGCGCCACCGGCGGTCAGGAGCGGAAGACGGCCAGGTTCTCGTTCTCCACGATGGCGAGGGTGCGGACGAGGCGGGTGTAGCGCTCGACGAGCTCGCCCTCCCCCGCGCCCTGTCCCAGCAGGGCCGAGATGCTCTCGGCGGGGAAGAGGGAGACGATCTCCATCGCGACGGCCCGCGCGTGCTCGGAGGAGAGAGTGCGCGCGTACTCCAGAGCGCGGGTCAACTGCGGCCTCTCCTCCCCCTCCGGACTCGCCGACGGTGCCGTCGTGGCGGCATGCCCGAGGACCGCCACGAAGACGCGAGCGATCTCGTCGACCCGGAGTGCGCGGACCAGGGTCAGCAGACGCGAGGAGACGCGGGAGACGCCGCGCGCGAGGAGCTCTCCGCTGAGGGCGCGCACCTCGATCACGTCGCCGCCGCCGAACTCGCCGGAGACGCGCTTGATGCCCGAGGCGAACAGACTCGAGCCGGCTCCGATGCTCCGCTCGGCCTCGAGGTTGATCTCGACGCGGCCGCGGCCGGTGGCCACTCCGGAGATCCAGCGCTGCTCCACGGGCGGATGCGCGTGCACGGCGCGGACGAGGGTGCCCGGGCCCGGCCCTCCCAGGGCGCCCAGGATGACCTCGGGGGTGCGCGCCCCGGCGATCCTGGTCGAGACGCCGTTGTGCGCGGCGAGTTCGGCGGCCCGCAGCTTGGAGCGGATGCCCCCTCGGCCGGTACCGCCTTTCTGCACGCCGATGCGGCGCAGCTCCGAGATGCCCAGCTCCTCGAGGTGCACGCCCTCGGCGATGCTGCCGGCGAAGACGCCGGGGACGTCGGTGAGCAGCAGCAGAAGGTCCGCCCCGAGGAGCATCGCCAGTCCGCCGGCGACGCCGTCGTTGTCCGAGCCGGCGGAGTCGATCGTGTCGTTGCCGTTGACCACGGGCACGACTCCGGCGTCGAGGGCGTGGCGGATCGCCTCGGCGACGTGCGCCATCTGCCGGGGAGAGGCGAGGTCGGACTCGCCGATGAGGATCTGCGCGACCAGGGCGCCCGAGAGCTCGGCCACCGAGCGGTAGAAGCCCATCAGGACGGTCTGGCCCACCGCTGCCGCCAGGCGTGCGCTGATCGGCTCCTCCTGCGAGCGGGCGAAGAGCGCCCGGCCCGAGGAGACGGCGCCGGAGGAGACCAGCACGACGTCCCAGCCCAGCGCGCGGGCGGCGAAGGCGCTCTCGAGCGCGCTGGCCAGGAGAACGGGATCCGGACCCGACTGCTTGGTGACCGAGCTGGACCCCATCTTGACCACGAGGGTCCTTCTGCGCGGCGCGGCCGGGTCGGTGGCGTCGGAGTCGGCGTGGTCGGGCAGGGCGTCGGACATGGCTCCCATGGTAGAGCGGGGGCGGTGGCCCTCCCTCGCCGAGACCCGGCGGAGACCTCCCAGGACGGGGATGTCGGGGGCGGATGCGAGACTGCCCGGGACGTCTGGCACCTCCTCCTCAGTGCGCCTCGCCGGGCGGTCGCGGAAGGGTCCGAGCGGCTCGCCGGTGGATGTCGGTGGCGATTGACATACTCGAACACATGTTCGAAGATGGGCAGATGAGCCCCCCTTCACCCCTCGTCTCCGCGGAGACGGCCGAGGCCGCAGAGCCCCTTCTGCGGCAGCTCGCGTCGGTGAAGGAGCTGCAGTCCCGCATCCGGGACATGCAGGCGACCACCCTCGAGACCAGGAGCCTCGCCACCCTGCCGGCCTTCTCCTCCGTGCTCCCGGGCGGCTCGCTCAAGCAGGGTGCCGCCTACTCGGTGGAGGGCTCGATGAGTCTGGCGATGGGGCTGCTCGCCGGCCCGTCCGCCGAGGGCTCGTGGTGCGGCGTGGTGGGCGTACCGGAGTTCGGGGCCGAGGCCGCGGCCGGCATGGGGATCGACCTCGAGCGCCTGGTGCTCGTGCCCGCACCGGCCGAGCACTGGCTCACCGTCACCGCCGCTCTGGTCGATGTGCTGACCGTCGTGCTCACCCGTCCGCCCGCCTCCGTCTCCTCGGCCGACGTCTCGCGTCTGGGAGCACGACTGCGCCAGCGGGGTGCCGCGCTCGTGGTCCTCGGCGAGTGGCCCCAGGCCGAGGCGCGGCTCAGCATCCGCAGCAGCCGCTGGGAGGGGCTCGGCGACGGCCACGGCTACCTGCGCTCCCGGGAGGCGATGGTCGATGTGGTCGGCCGGGCCGGCACCCGGGTGCGCACGGTGCGGATGAGCATGCCCGGCGTCGAGAGCGCCTTCGGCTCCCGGGTCGAGCACGGCCGCCTGCACGAGCGGGCGGTCTGAGATGGCGAGCGCACCCGAGCTGCGGCGGACGATCCTCGTCTGGTGCCCCGACTGGCCCCTCCTCGCGGCCGCCGCCGACGCCGGCCTCGGCGACGAGCACCCCCTGGCCCTCACGGAGAAGAGCCTGGTCTTCGCCTCCTCCCCCGCTGCCCGGGCGGAGGGGGTCCGGCGGGGCATGCGCGTGCGCGAGGCGCAGTCCCGTTGCACGGGTCTCGCCGTCCTCCCGTACGACCCGGTGCTCGACCACCGGGCGTTCGAGCCGCTCATCCAGGCGCTCGAGGAGATCACCCCGGGCATCCAGCTGATCCGGCCCGGTCTGTGCGCGATCCGTGCCCGCGGTCCGCGCCGCTACTACGGGAGCGAGCAGAGCGCGGCCGAGGCGATCCTGCAGCGGCTGGCCGAGCTGGGTCTTCCCGACGCCCGCATCGGGATCGCCGACGGGCTCTTCGCCTCCGAGCTCGCCGCGAAGCACTCCGGCCGCCCCGTCGCCGTCGTGCCCCCAGGAGCAGCGGCAGACTTCCTCGCCCCGCTCCCGCTCGACGCCCTCGAGACCGAGTCCGTCGCAGCCCCTGCCCGTGCTCCCCGCCGGGGGGACGACCTGGTGGCGCTCCTGCGCAGACTCGGCGTCCGCACCCTCGGCGCCTTCGCCGCCCTCCCTCGCGAGGACGTCGCCGCCCGGTTCGGACCGGAGGGCGCCCACGCGCACCTCCTCGCCGCCGGTGCGGAGTCGGAGACGGTGGTGCCCCGGCTCCCGCCGGAGCGTCTCGACCGGGCGATGGAGTTCGAGCCCCCTCTGGACCGCATCGACCAGGCCGCCTTCGCCTTCCGCGTCCCCGCGGAGGAGTTCGTCGCCGGGCTCACCCGCGCACAGCTGGTCGCGACCGCCATCCGCATCGAGGTCGTCAGCGAGCGCGGTGAGGTCTCCTCCCGGAGCTGGCTGCACCCGAGATGGTTCACCCCGGGCGACGTGCTCGACCGGGTCCGCTGGCAGCTGCAGGGCAGCGGGGAGATCGACACCGGTCTCGGAGCGCCGATCTCACGGCTGTGCGTCGAGCCCGAGGCGGTCGACGCGATCGGCAACCACGAGCAGGGTCTCTGGGGCACCGCTCCGGAGGAGCGCGTCCACCACGGGCTGAGCCGCGTGCAGAGCATGCTCGGGCACGAGGCCGTGATGACCGCGTCGATCGGAGGGGGTCGATCCCTCCGCGACCGCCAGCACCTGATCCCCTGGGGCGACCGGGAGCCGGGCGACGCACGGCCGAGGACCCTGCCCTGGCCCGGCTCCCTGCCGCCGCCCCTCCCGCCGACGGTCTTCGCGGAGCCCGCGGCCGTGCTCGTCCGCGGACCGAGGGGCGAACCCGTCGCGGTCGACGAGCGCGGCGCCCTCAGCTCCGTGCCCGCCTACTTCACCCCCGGGACCTCTCAGGCACGCCTGGAGCCCCTCGCCGGATGGGCGGGTCCCTGGCCGATCGACGAGCGCTGGTGGGATCCGAGCACCGCCGTCCGCTACGACCGCTTCCAGGTGGTCGACGCCGCCGGTGTCGCCTGGCTGCTGCTCTGCCTCGACGGGGTCTGGGCAGCCGAGGCCCGCTACGACTGAACCGGAGCATCCCTCCACCACCGCGAACGAGCATCGAAGGAGCCCCGATGGGCTGGAACAACCCGCCGATCCCCTGGTCGGAGTTCGAGCGCCGCCTCTCCAGCGGCAAGCGCGCCGACGGCACTGTCGTCCGGGGCGACGGCGGCGACAGTCCGGCCTGGTCGCACAAGCGCCCCGCCTACGTGGCAGGGGACGACGTCCGGCCGCCGGCTCATCCGGTGCCCTACGCCGAGCTGCACGCCCACTCCCACTTCAGCTTCCTCGACGGGGCGAGCAAGCCGGAGCAGCTGGTCGAGGAGGCGGTCCGGCTCGGCATCGACACTCTCGCGCTCACCGACCACGACGGCCTCTACGGCATCGTGAGGATGGCCGAGGCCGCGCAGGGGCACGCCGTCCGCACGGCCTTCGGAGCCGAGCTCTCGATCGGGCTCACCTCGCCTCAGAACGGGGTCGCCGATCCGGAGGGGACCCACCTGCTCGTCCTCGCGCGCCGCGAGGAGGGCTACCACCGCCTCGCCCGTGCGATCACCACCGCCCAGCTCGCCGGAGCCGAGAAGGGCAAGCCGAGCTACGACCTCGAGGAGCTCGCGCGCGCCGCCGACGGCCACTGGATCGTGCTGACGGGCTGCCGCAAGGGAGCGGTCCGTCAAGCGCTCGCCGCCGCAGGAGTGGCCGCGGCCGAGCAGGAGGTCTGCGAGCTCGTCCGGCTCTTCGGTCCCGCCAACGTCCTCGTGGAGCTGTACGACCACGGGGATCCCCTCGCCTCGCGCGCCAACGACCAGCTGGCGGCGATCGCCGAGAAGCTCCGGCTGCGGACGGTCGCCACCGGGAACGTGCACTACGCCCGGCCGGAGGAGCGCCCCCTCCAGACGGCCCTCGCCGCGGTCAGAGCACGCCGGAGCCTCGACGAGATGGACGGCTGGCTCCCCGCAACGGGCGGCGCCCACCTGCGCTCCGGTGCCGAGATGGCCGAGCGCTTCGGCCGCTACCCCGGCTCCGTGGAGAACACGGTGCGCGTCGCCGACGAGATCGCCTTCGAGCTCGGCCGAGTCCGGCCCCGGCTGCCGCGCCAGGAGGTCCCCGAGGGGCACACCTCGATGAGCTGGCTGCGCGAGCTCGTGCGCGAGGCCGTGCCGGCCAAGTACCCCCGCGCCGACGCCGACGTCCTCGCGCGCCTCGAGAAGGAGCTCGCGGTGATCGAGCAGAAGGACTTCCCGGGCTACTTCCTGATCGTCCACGACATCGTCCACTACGCCAAGCGGAACGGCATCCTCTGCCAGGGACGCGGCTCGGCCGCCAACTCGGCGGTCTGCTACGTCCTGGGCATCACGGCGGTCGACTCGATCTTCTACGACCTGCCGTTCGAGCGGTTCCTCTCCAGCATCCGCGACGAGGAGCCCGACATCGACGTCGACTTCGACTCGGAGCGGCGCGAGGAGGTGATCCAGTACGTCTACCGGAAGTACGGACGTCTGAACGCGGCCCAGGTCGCCAACGTCATCACCTACCGGCCCAAGTTCGCCGTGCGCGACATGGCCAAGGCCCTCGGATACAGCGCCGGGCAGCAGGACGGCTGGTCGAAGCAGGTCGAGCGGTGGGGGTCCGTCACCGAGAGCACCGACCACGACATCCCCGAGGACGTGGTCGCCCTGACCACCCGGGTGCTGGGCACGCCCCGGCACCTGGGCATCCACTCCGGCGGCATGGTGCTGACAGACCGGCCCGTGGGCGAGGTCTGCCCGATCGAGCCCGCCCGGATGGAGGACCGCACCGTCCTGCAGTGGGACAAGGACGACTGCGCCTGGATGGGCCTGGTCAAGTTCGACCTCCTCGGGCTCGGGATGCTCGCCGCCCTGCAGTACACGTTCGACCTCGTCGCCGAGCACGTCGGCGAGAAGTGGGACCTCTCCACCCTCCCCCGGGAGGAGAAGGGCGTCTACGACCAGCTCTGCCGCGCCGATTCGATCGGGGTGTTCCAGGTCGAGAGCCGGGCGCAGATGGGCACCCTCCCCCGGCTGCAGCCGCGCCGCTTCTACGATCTGGTGATCGAGGTAGCGCTCATCCGCCCCGGCCCCATCCAGGGCGGTGCGGTCCACCCCTACATCCGCCGCAAGCTCGGCGAGGAGCCGGTGACGTACCAGCACCCCCTCCTCGTGACGCCGCTCAAGCGCACCCTCGGCGTGCCGCTCTTCCAGGAGCAGCTCATGCAGGTGGCCGTGGCCGTCGGCGACTGCAACGCGGAGGACGCCGACCTGCTGCGCCGGGCGATGGGGTCCAAGCGCGGGACCGAGAAGATCGAGACCCTCCGCGAGCGGCTCTACCAGGGGATGGCCCGCAACGGCATCACGGGCGAGGTCGCGGACGACATCTACCTCCGGATCCAAGCCTTCGCGAACTTCGGCTTCGCCGAGAGCCATGCGATCAGCTTCGCCCTGCTGGTCTACGCGAGCGCCTGGCTCCGCCTGCACTACCCCGCCGCGTTCACCGCCGCGCTGCTGAGGGCGCAGCCCATGGGCTTCTACGCCCCGCACACCCTGGTCGCCGATGCCCGGCGTCACGGAGTGGAGGTCGTCTCGCCCGACGTCAACCGCTCCCTGGCGCCTCCCGGGCTCGAGGTGAAGGAGGACGCCCCCGCACGCCGGAGGGGCGGCGCCGCCTACGGGAGCGACGACTGCCTCCGCGCCGATCAGCCGCCCACGGGACTGTTCGACCGCACCGAGCACTTCCACACGGACGACCACAGGCGCGACAGCGGCTTCGTGATCCGGCTCGGGCTGGCAGGGGTGAAGGGCATCGGCACCGCGCTCGCCGAGCACATCGTCGCCGAGCGCGAACGCGGCGGACCCTACGCGAGCATGGCCGACCTCTCGCGTCGGGTCGGCACGACCGCGGCTCAGCTGGAGGCCCTCGGCGCCGCGGGCGCCTTCGACTCGCTCGGTCTGCAGCGTCGGCAGGCGCTCTGGGAGGCCGGCACCGCCGCAGGCGACCGCGAGGAGTTCCTCGCCGGCTCCACGGTCGTCGTGCAGCCCCCGCTCCTGCCGATGCTCTCCCCTCAGGAGCGCGTGGTCTTCGACTTCTGGGCCACCGGCATCTCGCCCGACGACCATCCGCTGCGCCACCTCCGCGAGGGACTCGCTCGCCGCGGCGCCCGCTCCTCGGCCGATCTCCCCGGCATCCCCTCGGGGACCCGGATCGAGGTCGGCGGGGTCGTGATCCACCGCCAACGTCCCTCCACAGCCGGTGGAGTGACCTTCCTCAACCTCGAGGACGAGCACGGGATCCTCAACGTGATCTGCTCCGTCGGAGTATGGAACCGCTACCGCCGCGTGGCCCGCGAGGCACCCGCCCTGCTGGTCAGGGGGATCCTCGAGCGCTCCGACGAGGGGGTGACGAACCTCCTCGCCGACAGGTTCGAGACCCTCACGGTCGGCGCTCGCACCACCTCCCGCAACTTCCGATGACCCCTCAGCGGCACCGCCCGCTCGCCCACGAGAAAGCGACACCATGACCACTCTCGACCACGCCGCTCCCGCTCCGCACCTCGATGCGCCGCTCCTGAACGACCGCGAGCTGCGCGAGCGCGTCTCCTCGCTGATCGGACCGGCCTACCGCCGGGCCCTGTGGCCGATCTTCCTCGACCGCGACGGCGTGCAGCTGCCGATCCTCTACCCGGTGGACGGACTCCCCGTGCACCCTGACGAGGAGAAGACCGAGCGGATCGTCGCCACCCTCGCCAAGGCCGTGGCGCACCAGGACGTGGGCTCTCTCGCCTTCGCCCTGGAACGTCCCGGGCGCGCCTTCCTCGGCGAGACCGACCGGGTCCTCGCCCGTCACCTGGCGGCGGCGTGCCACAAGCGGGCCATCCCCCTCCGCGCGCTCCTGCTCGTCCACGACGAGGGAGTGCGGGTCGTGACCGCGACGGAGTACGCCGCGGTCACGCTCTGAGCGCTCGGGCCCGAGGCGGCCGTTCAGGACATCGGCGGGCGGCCACCTGAACAGCCTGCCGCCACGGAGCTCAGGCGCTCAGGCGCTCAGCGTCACCAGCAGCGAGGAACCGCCGAGATCCACCTCGGTGTCCCCGGGCTGCACCGCGTACTCCCCGACGCCGAGCAGCGTCTCCGCCACCTCCGGCAGGGCGATGCGGGCGGCGGACTCGCCGACGTTGATCGCGACGGTCACCCGACCGCGGCCGAGAGTCAGCCAGCGGGCCTCCTCGTCGAACTCCACGCGGAGCGACCCGAAGCGCGGGTCCGTCAGCTCGGGGTAGCGGCGGCGGATCGCCGCCAGCTCGCGGTACACCTCGAGGGTGCGGGCGTGACGCCCCTCCCCGACCTCGGACCAGTCGAGCCGCGAGCGCAGGAACGTCTCCGGGTCCTGCGGGTCGGGCACGACCTCCGGGTCCCAGCCCATCTTCGCGAACTCCTCGATGCGGCCCTTCGCCGTCGCCTCGCCCAGATCCTTCTCCGGGTGCGAGGTGAAGAACTGCCACGGGGTCGACGCCGCCCACTCCTCGCCCATGAACAGCATGGGAGTGAAAGGGCCCAGCAGCGTCAGAGCAGCGGCGATCGCGAGACGCCCCTCGTCGAGGGACGCCGTCAGACGGTCGCCGACCGCCCGGTTGCCGATCTGGTCGTGGTTCTGGCTGCAGACCACCAGGCGCCAGGTCGGCATGTGCTCGGTGTCCACCGGACGGCCGTGGTGACGGCCGCGGAACGTCGAGAGGGTGCCGTCGTGGAAGAAGCCCCGTGTCAGCACCTTCGCGAGGGCGCCGAGCGGCGCGAAGTCCTCGTAGTAGCCCGTGGTCTCCCCGGTCAGCGCGACGTGGACTGCGTGGTGGAAGTCGTCGCTCCACTGCGCGTCGAGCCCGTAGCCGTGCGCCTCCCGCGGAGTGATCAGCGTCGGGTCGTTGAGGTCGGACTCGGCGATCAGCGTCAGAGGGCGCCCGACGTGGGCCGACAGCACGGCCACCTCGCTCGCCATCTCCTCGAGCACGTGCACGGCCCGCTCGTCCGAGAGGGCGTGCACCGCGTCCAGGCGCAGGGCGTCGACGTGGTAGTCGCGCAGCCACATCAGAGCGTTGTCGATGATGTACCCGCGGACGGTGTCCGAACCCTCGCCGTCGAGGTTGATCGAGCTGCCCCAGGTGTTGGCCTTCTCGTTCTTGAGGTACGGGCCGAACTCCGGCAGGTAGTTGCCGCTCGGGCCGAGGTGGTTGTAGACGACGTCCTGGACCACGCCGAGGCCGGCACGGTGGGCGGCGTCCACGAAGCGCTGGTACGCCTCGGGTCCGCCGTACGGCTCGTGCACGGCGTACCAGAGGACGCCGTCGTAGCCCCAGTTGTGCGTTCCGTTCACCGCGTTGACCGGCAGCAGCTCGATGAAGTCCACGCCGATCGAGCGCAGGTGCTCGAAGCGCTCCGCCGCCGCGTCCAGGGTGCCCTCGGGTGTGAACGTGCCGAGGTGCAGCTCGTAGATGACGGCGCCGGCGAGCTCGCGCCCGGTCCAGGCGGAGTCGCCCCACTCGTGCGCCGAGGGGTCGAACGTGCGCGAGAGCTCGTGCACGCCCTTCGGCTGGCGGCGCGAGCGGGGGTCCGGCAGCGGACCACTGCCGTCCACCCGGTACCCGTAGTCGACCTCGCCGGTGGCCGGGGCCGACGCGGGCGCCCGCCACCATCCGTCGTCTCCGTGGCGGGTCATCGTCAGCGACGAGTCGTCGCCGAGGAGGAGCTCGACCGTCGAGGCCTCGGGGGCCCAGACGTCGAACCGCTCGGGCCCGGTCGTCGGGAGTGCGTAGCGGTAGGGAGTCGTGCTGATCACTGCTGTCTCCAGGAGGGGTCGGATCGGTCTGCGGTGCGGTGCGGAACCGGTCAGGAGACCGGGGCGAGCAGTGCCACGGGGTAGTCGGCGAGGATCTCGGCGACCGGAGTCACTCCTCCCGCGAAGGTGCGGCCGGTGAGGACGTCCTCCATCGGGTGCCCGGGCAGGACCACGACCGTGCCGTTCCACCCGCCCGAAGCGGCGAGGCCCTCGGGGAGCCTGGTCGCGACGGTCAGCGCGCCGCCGCGGTCGAAAGCGATCGCGTGCTCGGCGGCGGGCCCGATCGCGGGGACGGCGGCGTAGCGGGTGAACAGCTCGGGGCGGTCGCGGCGGAGCCGGAGGGCGCGTGAGGTGACGAGGAGCTTCGCGGCTCCCTCGGCGTCGATCGCGGGCTTCCAGCCGCCGTCGATCCGCTCCAGCAGCGCTCGACGCTGCCCGAAGTCGACCTCGCGGCGGTTGTCCGGGTCGACGAGGGAGGTCTCCCAGAGCTCGCTGCCCTGGTAGACGTCCGGGATGCCCGGGGCGGTGATCTGCACGAGCTTCGCGGCGAGGCCGTTCGACCAGCCGGCGGCCGACACCCGCTCGACGGTCTGCTCGACCAGCCGGCGGACGGCGGGCTCGTCGAACGCCGCGTCTATCGCCGCGTGCATCCGCTTCTCGAACTGCTCGTCAGGAGCGGTCCAGTGCGTCGAGTCGTCGGCCTCGCGCGACGCCTTCTCGGCGTAGGCGTGCAGGCGCTCGCGGCTCGCGGGCCAGGTCCCCACGACGGCCTCCCAGAGCAGGTGCTCGATCGGGCCGTCGCCGAAGCCGACGAGGGCGTGGAGCTCGCGGAGCGTCGCCGCCCACGCCTCCGGGTCCTCGGCCAGTGCGGTGATGCGGGCACGGGTGTCCTCGCCGCGCTTCGTGTCGTGGGTCGAGAGCGTGGTGAGCGAGGCGGGGAACGAGGCCTGGCGCACGGCCTGGCGGCGGTGGAACTCGACCAGGTCGATCGCGAACTCGTCCGGGTCCGCTCCGACCTCGTTCAGCGAGGTGAGGCGGCTGAAGCGGTAGAACGCCGTGTCCTCGACGCCCTTCGCCATCACCATGCCGGAGGTCTGCTGGAAGCGCACGGACACCGGCGTGCCGGTCTCGCCGAGCGCCGCGGCGACCTCGTCGATGGTCGCGCGGATCTCGGGGCGGCGGCGCACGGCGTCGACGCGGGCGTGCTCGAGGTGCTCCGCTCCGTAGGGGAGGTAGCTGCGGTAGACCGGGTAGGTCGCCAGGAGCTCCGCCAGCGCGTCGTCCGCTCCCTCGATGCCGGGGATCAGGCGGGCCAGCCGCAGGACCTCGGAGCGGAGGATGCCGTCGGCGATGCCGCGCTTGGTGTCGTGGATGAGGTCGGCCCACTGCAGCGGGGCGCCCTTCCCCGTGAGCTCGGCGTCGAGGCCCTCCAGCACGGGGCGGGCGTCGGGGTCGACCAGGATGCGGTCGACGTCGGCCAGGGCGTCGTAGCCCGTGGTGCCGACGGTCGCCCAGTGCGGCGGGAGCTCCTCGTCGCCCTCGAGGATCTTCTCGACCCAGACCGGCGCGCCGCCGATCGCGCGGGCCAGGTCGTCGAGGTATCCGCCCGGGTCGGCCAGGCCGTCCGGGTGGTCGACGCGCAGGCCGTCTGCGAGCCCCTCGGTGAACCAGCGGACGATCTCGGCGTGCGAGGCGTCGAACACCTCGGGCCGCTCGACCGTAATGGCGGCGAGGGTGTTCACCGCGAAGAAGCGGCGGTAGTTCAGCTCGGCGTCGGCGCGGCGCCAGTTCACGAGCTCGTAGCTCTGGCGCGCGTGCACCGTGCGGCCGGAGTCGCCGGGCTCGGCGGTGCCGGGCGCGATCGGCAGGCGGTTCTCGTAGTAGTGCAGCTCGTCGCCGACGACCTCGAGCGCGTCGAGTTCGCTGTCGCTGTCGCCCTCGCTCGCACCGTCGCCGAGGATCGGCACGCGCAGCTTCCCGCCCCCCGCCTCCCAGTCGATGTCGAAGGCGGTGGCGTAGCGGGAGGACGTCCCGTTCCTCAGCAGGTCCCACCACCAGGAGTTCTCGCTCGGGGTCGCGACGCCCATGTGGTTGGGGACGATGTCGATGAGGACGCCGAGGCCCTCCGCCCGCGCCGCGGCCGAGGCGTTCGCCAGGCCGGCCGCGCCACCGCGGTCGGGATCGACCTCGGTGTGGTCCACCACGTCGTAGCCGTGGTCCGAGCCGGGCTCGGCCTTCAGCAGCGGCGAGAAGTACAGCCAGTCCGCTCCGAGCGCGCGCACGTAGTCGGCGACGCGGGCGGCGTCGTCGAGGTCGAACGCCGACCGGATCTGGAGGCGGTAGGTGGAGGCGGGCAGACGCACGTCAGGCTCCTGTCGAGGGTGCGGTCGCGGAGTCGGTCGACTCGGCGTGGGGGCTGGTGGGTCCCGTCGAGGAGACGATCGGGATGGCCGAGGTGGCCGCCAGGGACGCGAGCGAGGCGGCGACCGAGTGGTCGACCTCGGGCTCGGGGGTGCTGTGCTCCTGGAGGATGACGAGCGACTTCGCCTGGACGGTGAGCATCGCCCCCGCCGGACGCGGGATCGAGTCCGCCTCGGCACCGGCGGTGTCGACGAGGACGCTCCACTCGAGCGCGTACTCGTCGCTCGGGATCGCGAACTCGACGTCGACGTCGTCGGCGTTGAAGTACAGGAGGAAGCTGTCGTCGGTGACGGGGCGCCCGCGCTGGTCGCGCTCGCGGATCCCGTTGCCGTTGAGGTAGATGCCCACCGATCGGCCGAGACCGGAGTCCCAGTCGGACGGGGACATCTCGGTGCCGGCGGCGGTGAACCAGACGATGTCGGGCAGGGGCTCGCCGTCGCCGCGCAGGACGGGGCGGCCGTCGAAGAAGCGCATGCGGCGGAAGGTCGGGTGCTCGGCGCGCAGGCGGATGAGCGCCGCGGTGAACTCGAGCAGCGGCCGGTCGGCGTGCGCCCAGTCGATCCAGGTCAGCTCGCTGTCCTGGGCGTAGGTGTTGTTGTTGCCGTTCTGGGTCCGGCCCAGCTCGTCGCCGTGGAGGATCATCGGAACGCCCTGGGAGATCAGCATCGTCGCGAGGAAGTTCCGCTGCTGGCGCGCCCGGAGCGCGAGCACCCGCGGGTCGTCCGTGGGCCCCTCCACGCCGTGGTTCCAGGAGCGGTTGTGCGACTCGCCGTCGTTGCCGTCCTCGCCGTTGGCGTCGTTGTGCTTCTCGTTGTACGAGACCAGGTCCCGGAGGGTGAAGCCGTCGTGCGCCGTGACGAAGTTGATCGAGGCGACCGGGTAGCGGCCCGAGTGCGCGTAGAGGTCGGCCGAGCCGGTGAGGCGGGAGGCGAACTCCCCCAGCGTCGACGGCTCGCCGCGCCAGAAGTCGCGGACCGTGTCGCGGTACTTGCCGTTCCACTCCGTCCACTGGGGCGGGAAGTTGCCCACCTGGTAGCCGCCCGGCCCGACGTCCCACGGCTCGGCGATCAGCTTCACCTGCGAGACCACAGGGTCCTGCTGGACGAGCTCGAAGAAGGTGGAGAGCCGGTCGACGTCGTAGAACTCGCGTGCCAGCGCCGAGGCGAGGTCGAAGCGGAAGCCGTCGACGCGCATCTCCGTCACCCAGTAGCGCAGCGAGTCCATGATCAGCTGGAGCGAGTGCGGGTGGCGCACGTTCAGGGTGTTCCCGGTGCCGGTGTAGTCCATGTAGTAGCGCTTGTCGTCGTCGACGAGGCGGTAGTACGCCTCGTTGTCGATGCCGCGGAACGACAGCGTGGGGCCGAGGTGGTTGCCCTCCGCCGTGTGGTTGTAGACCACGTCGAGGATGACCTCGATGCCGGCAGCGTGGAGCGCCTTCACCATGCTCTTGAACTCCTGGACCTGCTGGCCCTGGTCGCCCGTGGAGGAGTAGGTGTTCTGCGGAGCGAAGAAGCCGATCGTGTTGTAGCCCCAGTAGTTCGAGAGGCCCTTGTCCATCAGCGTCGAATCGTTCACGAACTGGTGCACGGGCATGAGCTCGATCGCCGAGACGCCCAGGTGCTTGAGGTGGTCGATCACCGCGGGGTGGGCGACTCCGGCGTAGGTGCCGCGGAGCTCCTCCGGCACGTCGGGATGCGTCTTGGTGAGCCCCTTCACGTGCGCCTCGTAGATCACGGTGCTGTCGTAGGAGGTGCGCGGGCGGCGGTCACCGGCCCAGTCGAAGAAGGGGTTGATGACGACGCCCATCATCATGTGCGGCGCCGAGTCCTCGTCGTTCGTCGAGTCCGGGTCGCCGAAGGTGTACGAGAAGAGGGACTGGTCCCAGTCGATCTCCCCCGAGATCGCCTTCGCGTAGGGGTCCAGCAGCAGCTTGTTCGGGTTGCAGCGGTGGCCGGCATCGGGGTCGTACGGTCCGTGGATGCGGAAGCCGTAGCGCTGGCCCGGCTGGACCTGCGGAAGGTAGCAGTGCCAGACGTAGGCGTCCGACTCCTGGATCTCGACGCGCGTCTCGGTGCCGTCCTCCTCGAAGAGGCACAGCTCGACGCGCTCGGCGATCTCACTGAACAGGGCGAAGTTCGTGCCGCTTCCGTCGAACGTCGCGCCCAACGGGTAGGCGGTTCCGGGCCAGGTCTCCACGAGACTCCTCAGGGGATTGTTCTCGGGCAGTCCGGGAGACGCCGATGTGCGGTCTGCGGATGCCCGACGTCGGGGGTGATGGTCCGTCACTTCCGCGACGGACCGACTGCTCAGCTTAGCGAGCGTGTCTCGAGCATTCCCCTGACGGTCAGCGCTCATCGCGCGGTCCTCCTCCGGTGGTCACGACCGGCGGCCGGAACCGCCGTCCGGTTCGTCCTGCGGGCGCGTGAGCGGGCAGGTCGTTCCGGTGGGTCACGCTCGAACAGTACGGTCGCGCCCGGTCCGCCGGGGAGGGCTGGCGCCGCGCCGGGTGCATCGGCTAGAACGCGCCGGAGGGACTGTCCGGCGCACGCGGAGGGGCCGGCCGGGCTGGGCGGGAGCAGCGATCGGCCCCGTCGTCAGGGCCACGTCGCCACGGACCGGGGCGCCGCACCGCGATCAGTGCGAGCCGAGCCTGCGCCGCAGGAGGTCGATCCGCGCCTGCAGCTGGGTCACGCTCGCCTGCGCCACCGCGGGTCCGCCGCAGAGCCGGCGCAGCTCGGTGTGCACCTGGCCGTGCGACTCGCCCGTCCCCCGTGCCCACAGGCCGACCAGGGAGTTGAGCAGGCTGCGCTGCTCCTTGAGCGTGCGGTAGAGCGGCGCCGGGATCTCGCTCGCCGGCTCGGCCGGGGCCGCCGCGCCCGCGCGGCTGCCGGCGCGCTTGGCCTGCCGCTGCTGCCGGTGCTGGAGCAGCTCCCGCACCTGGTCGGGCTCGAGGAGCCCCGGCAGGCCGATGAAGTCGAGCTCCTCCTCGCTCTCGACCTCGACCTCCATCCCGAACTCGGCGCCCTCGTAGACGACGCGGTCGAAGGTGGCGGCCGAGCCGATCGACTCGAAGCGGCCCTCCTCCAGGAGATCGGAGGACGCCTTGTCGCTGCGCTCGGCGTCGGCCATCAGGTCGGCCTCGGGGTACTCCTCGTCGTCGGAGGTCCTGCGGTCGAGGGCGTGATCGCGCTGCAGCTCCATCGAGCCCGCCAGCGCGAGCAGGCCGGGCACGTTCGGGAGGAACACCGAGGCGGTCTCGCCGCGGCGCCGCGCGCGCACGAAGCGGCCGATCGCCTGGGCGAAGAACAGAGGAGTCGACGCCGATGTCGCGTAGACGCCGACGGCGAGCCTCGGCACGTCGACGCCCTCGGAGACCATGCGGACCGCGACCATCCAGCGACCGGTGTCCTTCGCGAACTCCTCGATCCGGTCGCTCGCCTCCTTCTCGTCGGAGAGCACGACGGTGACGGTCTCGCCGCTGATCTCGCGGAGCATCGCGGCGTAGGCGCGCGCGGTGTAGTGGTCGGTCGCGATGACCAGGCCGCCGGCGTCGGGCACGGCGCGCCGCACCTCGGTGAGGCGGGTGTTGGCGGCGCGGAGGACCGAGGGGATCCAGTCGCCCTTCGGGTCCAGCGCGGTCCGCCAGGCCTGCGAGGTGATGTCCTTGGTGTTGCCCTCGCCGAGCCGCGCCTCCATCTCGTCGCCGGCCTTCGACTTCCAGCGCATCTGCCCGGCGTAGACCATGAACAGCACCGGCCGGACGACGCCGTCCGCGAGCGCGCGGCCGTAGCCGTAGGCGTAGTCGGTGAGCGAGGTGCGGATGCCCTCCTCGTCCGGCAGGTAGCTGACGAACGGGATCGCCGCCGTGTCCGAGCGGAACGGCGTCCCGGTCAGCGAGAGCCGGCGGACCGCGGGCTCGAAGGCCTCGCGCACCGCGTCGCCCCAGCTGAGGGCGTCGCCGGCGTGGTGCACCTCGTCGAGGATGACGAGGGTGCGGCCGGACAGGGTGAGCTCGCGGTGGAGCTCGGCGCGGACGGCGACCTGCGCGTAGGTGACGGCGACGCCGTGGTAGTGGCGGGCGTGGCGGCCCATGCGGTTGGTGAAGGTCGGGTCCAGGCGGATGCCGACGCGGTGCGCGGCCTCGGCCCACTGGCGCTTGAGGTGCTCCGTCGGAGCGACCACGGTGATCCGGTCGACCGTGCGGTTGTGCAGCAGCTCGGCGGCCAGCCGCAGCGCGAAGGTGGTCTTGCCCGCGCCCGGGGTCGCGGCGGCCAGGAAGTCGCGCGGCTCGTGCTGGAAGTAGGCCTCGAGCGCCTCCGCCTGCCAGGCGCGGAGCTTGTTCGCGGTACCCCACGGTGCCCTGCCCGGGAACGACGGGGACAGGTGCTCAGCGGCGGAGGTGCCGACCTGATGACCGAAGCTCGAGGGACTGTTCACGTGGACCGAATCTAGCCGACGCCTCCGACAGCGGCTCGGTCTCCGCGGCCCGCCGGGAGGCGCACGGCGTGTCGCGCCGTGCCACCGGCGGCCGGGTGCGGAGCATGATGGAGGGATGGTCGAGCAGCGTCATCCGTGGTCCCGCTACGTCGCCCTGGGCGACTCCTTCACCGAGGGGATCGGCGATCCCGAGCCCGGCAGCCCCGGCGGGCACCGCGGCTGGGCAGACCGCGTGGCGGAGGTCCTGGGCAGCCAGAACGAGGACTTCGCCTACGCCAACCTGGCGGTGCGCGGCCGCCTCCTGCAGCAGATCGTCGACGAGCAGGTCGAGCCCGCCCTGGAGCTGCGCCCCGACCTCATCACCATCTCCGCGGGCGGGAACGACGTCATCCGCCCGGGGACCGACCCCGACGACATCGCGTCCCGCTTCGAGTCGGGCCTCGCCCGGCTCCGCTCCGACGGGGCGACCGTCGTCCTCTTCACCGGAGTGGATGTGGGCTTCTCCCCCGTGTTCGGGCGGATCCGCGGGAAGGTCGCGATCTACAACGAGAACCTGCGGGCGCTGGCCAAGCGGTACGACTGCATCGTCGCCGACCAGTGGTCCCTCCAGGAGATCCAGGACGTGCGGATGTGGGCGCCGGACCGCCTGCACCTCAACCCGCACGGCCACCACGAGGTCGCGCGCATGGTCCTCGAGTCGCTGAACGTCGAGAACGACCTGCGCCCCCTGGCCCCGGAGCCGCTGCACGCCCGCACCTGGCGTGCCGCCCGCACGGAGGACATCCAGTGGGCGCGGGAGTACCTCGTGCCGTGGGTGCTGCGCCGCGTCCGCCACCAGTCCTCCGGCGACTTCATCACCGCCAAGCGGCCCTCCGCCGAGCGCTGGAGCACCGATCCCGCGGCCTCGGAGCCGGGCTCGGTCGTGTCGGGCAACGCGACGCCGGAGGAGGTCGCCGAGGACATCGCGACCGCGGGCGTGCGGATCATCGACGACCGGGCCACGGATCCCCTGGCCTGATCCGCTCCCGGGAGGCGGCAGCTCGCCCCGCGCTCAGCCGAACAGCTCGGCCGGGTGGCCGAGGCGCCAGGCGAAGCCCGGGTCCTCGATCGACCCGTCGGCGACGAGGGGAAGCTCGTACGGGGTGCCGTTGACGTCGACGACGGCGGTCCCCACGCGCTCACCGTCGGCGACGGTCTCGAGCGGATCGAGGGCGACCGTGGTCGTCGTCGAGACCGCGCCCCACACCAGCACGGACCGCGCCTCCGCGGTCTCGGCCGTCGCCGTCTCCCCCCACGCGCTCGTGAGAGTGCCGTACTCCTGCCCCTCGACGGTCAGCGGGACGGTCCGGAAGCCCGCCTCGACGGTCGGGACGAGGGTCAGCACGTCCGCGGCGAGCTGCGGGTGCGTACGCGCGCCCACCACCACGCCGACCAGGGTGACCGGCCGGCCCTCGACGGTCGAGTCGAGCGAGAACAGCAGGCACGACCCCGCCTCGTCGGTCGTCCCCGTCTTGATCCCGTCCACTCCCGAGCGGCCGAGGAGCGAGTTGGTGTTGTCGACCTCGCCGACCCCCGGGATGACCGCGGTCGGCATCGCGACGATCGGAGCGAGCACCGGGTCCGCGATCAGCAGCTCGCCCAGGCGCACCATCTCGGCCGTCGTGCTGACCGTCGCCGGCGAGAGCCCGCTGGTGTCGGCGAGGGAGGTCCGCTCGAGCCCCTGCCCGTCGAGCCAGCCGCGCGCCGCGGCGAGGAAGGCGTCCTCCGAGCCGTACGCCCAGATCGCGAGCGACTTCGCGTAGTTGTTCGCGGACGGGAGCATCATGGCGGTCAGCGCCTCCCGCTCGGTCAGCTGCAGACCCGCGGTGACCGGAGCGTTCGAGCCGTTCTCGGCCAGGGTGTCGTTGTAGTACTGCACGTCCGCGCTCGTGAAGGTGATGGTCTCCCCGTCCGTCCCCGCCGCGATCGGCTTCGCCGCGAGGACGACGAGAGCGGTGACGACCTTGGCGATGCTCCCCGTCGGCACGGTTCCGGTGGAGCCGTAGCGGGCGAGCAGCCCGTCCTCCTCCGTCCCGTCGATGCCCACGGCCGCCACGGCGCCGGAGCCGTAGGCAGGCCAGGCCGGAGCGGGCGCGTCGACGGTGCTCGAGACGGGGTCCACCGCGACGGCGCTCGCCGTCGGCAGCTCCGCGGTCGCCGCGTTGGTCGCGTAGGCACCGCCTCCGCCGACCAGCACGGTCGCGGCGACGAGACCGGCGACGACCGCCCCGCGCCGTCGACGCGGTCGCGGCTCCGGCGCGGCGGGCTCCCCGAACAGGTCGAGGGCGTCGTCGGATCGGGTCGGGGAGGTCACCCCGTCATCGTACGGGCGAGCCTCTCACCCGTCCCGGACGCCGCCCCGTCGTCGGACGCGGCGGGTGACGCGCGGCACCGACCCCGATCCAGCGTCGGGAGCGTCAGCAGCAGGTCACCGCGGGGCCGCCGAGCGCCGGAGCCGGGCGGTCAGCGCCCGCGGGTCAGCGCCCACAGTGCGACGGCGCTCGCCGAGGCCACGTTGAGCGAGTCGACGCCGTGCAGCATCGGGATGGTGACGACGGTGTCCGAGGCGTCCAGCGCCGCGCGGCTGAGCCCGTCCCCCTCGGCGCCCAGGACGATCGCGACGCGCTCGGGGCGAGCCGCCGCGTACTCGTCGAGCGGCACCGCGTCCGGAGCGAGCGCCAGGGCGGCGACCGAGAACCCGGCCTCCTCCAGAGCGCGGCGAGCCGGTGCCCACTCGGGGGTGCGCGTCCACGGCACCTGCAGGACCGTGCCCATGCTCACCCGGACGCTGCGCCGGTACAGGGGGTCCGCGCACCGCGGCGTCACGAGCACCGCGTCCGCGCCCATGCCGGCCGCGGCGCGGAAGACGGCGCCGACGTTGGTGTGGTCGACCAGGTCCTCCAGGATCACGACGAGGCGCGCGCCCTCCAGCAGCTCGGCCATCGGCCGCAACGGCGGACGGTGCATCGAGGCGAGCGCTCCGCGGTGGAGGTGGAATCCGGTCAGCTCCTCGATCAGCGGATCCGGCGCCACGAAGACCGGCACCTCGGGGTGACGCTCGAGCACCCCGGCCGCGTCCGGCAGCCGCTTCTCCTGCACCAGGACCGAGCGGGGACGGTGCCCGGCGTCGAGCGCCCGCTCGATCACCTTGGCCGACTCGGCGATGTACAGACCGCCCTCCGGCTCCAGCACCCGCCGCAGCGCCACGTCGGTGAGGCGGTGGTAGTCGGCGAGGAGCGGGTGGTCGAGGTCGGTGATGTGCACGATCGGCATCCCGGCAATCTAGGGCACGGCGCGGACTAAACTCGTCGGGGGCCGCTCGAACGGCCCTCGAAGGAGGCGCGGATGGAGTCGAGTCCGACACCGGTCGCCGAGGGCCCCGAGGCGCTCGCGGTCGAGCAGGCCGTCGAACTCCTCAGCGGGCGCCGCATCGCCGCCGTCACCGGCGCGGGCATGAGCACCGACTCGGGCATCCCCGACTACCGCGGAGCCGGGGCACCGGTGCGCAGCCCGATGACCTACTCCCAGTTCGTCGCCGATCCCGACTACCGCCGCCGGTACTGGGCCGGCAGCCAGCTCGGCTGGCGCCGCTTCACCAGCACGCTCCCCAACGACGGCCACCGGGCCCTGGCACGGCTCGAGGAGCGCGGCCTGCTCACGGGCGTCGTCACCCAGAACGTCGACGGCCTGCACGTCCGGGCCGGCTCGCGCCGCGTCGTGGATCTGCACGGCTCGGCGGACCGTGTGCGCTGCATGACCTGCGGCCAGTACTTCGCCCGCGACGCGGTGGCCGAGCGGATCGAGGCGCTCAACCCCTGGCTCGACGACCCCGACGTCTCCTCCCTCAACCCCGACGGCGACGCCGAGGTCCACGACGTCTCGGCGATGACCGTCCCCGAGTGCACGGTCTGCGGCGGGATCCTGAAGCCGGACATCGTCTTCTTCGGCGAGTTCATCCCGACCGAGCGGTTCGAGGAGGCGCGCGCCATCGTCGCGGGCGCCGACGCCCTGCTCGTGGCCGGCTCGTCGCTCGTGGTCAACTCCGGCATCCGCTTCCTCGAGATCGCCCGTCGCGCCCGGATGCCGATCGTGATCGTCAACCGCGGCACCACCAAGGGTGACTCGCGCGCGAGCATCAAGATCGACGGCGGCACCAGCGAGGTGCTCCGCGAGCTCGCCGAGCGCCTGCCCGCGCGCCGCACCGCCGCCCTCTGAGCTCCCGCCCGCTCCGCACCCGACCTCCCGAGAGGCCCCTGTGACCCAGCTCACCCTCGTCCGCCACGGCCAGACCGACTGGAACGCCGCCCGGCGCATCCAGGGCAGGAGCGACATCCCGCTCAACGCGACCGGGCGCGCCCAGGCGCGGGCGGCGGCGCGGCTGCTCGCCGAACGGCGCTTCGACGCGGTGGTCGCCAGTCCGCTGCAGCGCGCCTTCGACACCGGAGCGATCATTGCGCGCGGTCTCGGACTCGACGAGCCGCTGGCGGTGCCGGGCCTGGCCGAGCGCGCCTACGGCGAGGCGGAGGGGATGACCGGTCCCGAGCTCGCCGAGCGCTTCCCCGGAGGCATCGAGCGCGCGCCGATCCCCGGCTGCGAGACCCGCGCCGAGGTCGTCGAGCGGGCGACCGCCGCGCTGCTCGAGGTGGCCGAGCGCTTCCCCGACGCGTCCGTCGTCGTCGCCACGCACGGTGCGGTCATCGGCAGCCTGATCCGCGCGCTCAGCAGCGAGGACCTCCCCGTGCACGGCGTCTCGGTCGGCAACGGCTCCCGGCACGACTTCGCGATCGTCGACGGGGCACTGCGCATCGTCGGCGTCGACGACTCCGGCGACGTGGTCGTGGCGGACGTCGACCTCGACGACGTGCTCAGCCCGGCCCCGGGAGCCTGACGGCCCGCCTCCCGGAGGCGGTCCGATCGCCGGACCGCGTCAGCGCCGGCCGAGGTCCTGCAGGAGCCCGAAGAGCACCCGGGCGGAGTCGCGCCAGGAGAAGGCCGCGGCCCGCTCCCTCGCCCGGGCCGAGTGCGTCCGCCACACGGCGCCGTCCTCGAGCGACCGCACACCGTCCGCGATGCCCTTCGCGCTCGACGGGTCGACGTACACGGCGGCGTCCTGGGCGATCTCGCGGAAGATCGGGATGTCGCTCACCACGACCGGCGTCCCGAGCGCCATCGCCTCGACCAGCGGGATCCCGAAGCCCTCGTCCCTGCTCGCCGTCACGAGAGCGGTCGCCCGCGCGAGCACCGCGCGGTACTCCGCGTCCGGCGCCCCCTGGTGGAACACCAGCTTCGCGGTCGGCGCCAGGGCCCGGAGCGTCTCGACGGTCTCGTCGCTCGCTCGGCTCATCAGGTGCAGCTCGTAGTCGGGCAGCAGCCGCATCGCGCGCGCGAGCGTCTCGACGTTCTTGTAGGGCATGAACGAGCCCATGTAGACGAGCGAGCGCGCGGCCGACCGGTCGGGCAGCGATCCCGCCAGAGCGGCGCTCGCCTCGTCGGGCTCGGTCGCCGCGTTCGGGACGACGACCACCGGCCGGGTGGTGAGGCGGTGGGAGCGGATCAGGTCGCGGGTCGTCTCCGAGACGGTGACGACCGCGTCGGCGCGCTGGAGGAGCCTCCGCTGCGGCCACCAGGCGAGGTGGTAGAGCCGCCAGAGCGCGCGCACGGGAGCGGCCAGGTCGCGCGGCGGAGTGCGGTGGCGGTAGTAGATGAGGTCGTGCACGGTCAGGACGAGCCGGTAGCGGCGGCCGAGCGAGCCCATGGTCTGCATCGGCGAGAAGACCACGTCGGGCCGCAGCCGGTTCACCAGCAGCGCGACGAACGGCTCGAACGGGCTGGTCGGCCCGGTCACGCGCTCCCACGGGAGCGACGGGAGCATCGCGAGCTGGCGGCGGTCGCTGATCAGCATGGTCACGTCGTGCAGCTTCGCGAGCTCGCGGACGAGCTCCGCGGTGTAGCGGCTGATCCCGTCGTGCCGCTCGAGCCGGGTGTACCGGCAGTCGACGACGATCCTCATCGGTCGATCCCCTCCTCGAGGGCCGTCCGCAGCACGGCGGCGGCCTCGTCCGGCGTCTCGTAGTGGATCAGGTGGCCGACTCCGTCGATGACGTGCAGGCGGGCGTGCGGCAGCCTCTCGAGCAGGCGGTACTGCGCCGGGAGCGGAGTGATGTCGTCCTGCGCCGCGGCGATCAGCTGCGTCGGCACGCCGATCCGGGAGGCGTACTCGCCGACGTCGTGCGAGACGGAGGCGCGGAACGCCTCGAGGACCGTGTCGCGGGAGGCGAAGGCGCTGAAGTAGCGGTCGTGCTGGTCGTGCACGAAGCGTCGCAGCGCCGGCTCCTTCGTCTTCACCATCGCCAGGCTCATCACCCGCACGATCAGCGGGTCGCTGAGCAGGCGGTGTCCGAGGGGCCCCGGCAGGAGCGCGCCGAGCCGGTAGTAGAGGACGGCGAGCCTGGTCAGGACGCCGCGGGGACCCTGCAGGGCGGGCGCGCCGATCGGGTTGACCAGCACCAGGAGCGGAGCGGGCAGCCCGTCGGCGACAGCCGCGGCCGCGACGATCGAGCCGAAGGAGTGGCCGAGGACGGCCGCCTCGCCGCGGAGCCCCAGCGTGTCGAGGAAGGAGCCGAGCCAGGAGGCGTAGCCGTCCACGTCGTGCGGCAGGCGCGTCATCGGGGTCGAGGCGCCGAAGCCGGGCAGGTCGGGAGCGACGACCCGCACGTCCGCTCCCCCGGCGAGCAGACGGGCGACGACGGGCTCGAGGCCGTGGTGCTCGCCGCGGAACCCGTGCACCAGCACGAGGACGGTCGAGGCGTCCGGAGCGCCGTAGGTCCAGTAGGCGGTGCGGGATCCGGCGACGTCCACCGCGGCCTCGCGGACGGGGACACGGCCGAGATCGGAGGCGTAGGGGGAGGGAGTGGTCATCGCGTTCCTTATCGTAGGGAAAGCCCGTCGAAGATCTGGCCGCAACGCCTTGCGTGGCCTCGATCCGAGCCGGGAGCATGATCACGCGCTCGCAACACGGCGCACCGCCCACCCGTCTCGCGAGACGGTCATCCGCTCAGGCAGCAGCAGAAGGAGCACCGTGAGCTTCACGTCGCCGATCCAACTCCCCGGACTCGCCCTCGACCCCCAGTGGTACCGCCGGGCGGTGTTCTACGAGGTGATGATCCGGTCGTACTACGACTCCAACGGCGACGGCGCCGGCGACATCAACGGGCTCGCCTCCAAGCTCGACTACCTGCAGTGGCTCGGGATCGACGCCCTCTGGCTCCCGCCGTTCTACATGTCACCTCTGCGCGACGGCGGCTACGACGTCTCCGACTTCAAGGCGATCCTCCCCGAGTTCGGCACGATGGAGGACTTCCGCGACCTCGTCCGGAAGGCCCACGAGCGCAACATGCGCATCGTGATGGACTTCCCGCTCAACCACACCAGCGACCAGCACGAGTGGTTCCAGCAGTCCCGGTCCGACCCCGAGGGCCCCTACGGCGACTTCTACGTCTGGAACGACACCGACGACAAGTGGCCGGACATCCGCATCATCTTCGTCGACACCGAGGACTCGAACTGGGCCTTCGACGCCGAGCGCCGCCAGTTCTACTTCCACCGCTTCTTCTCGCACCAGCCGGACCTCAACTTCGAGAACCCCGCCGTGCACGAGGCGATCCACGACGTGGTCAAGTTCTGGCTCGACCTCGGCGTCGACGGCATCCGGCTCGACGCGATCCCCTACCTCTACGAGTCCGACGAGGGCAACGGAGAGGGCGAGCCGCCCACCCACGAGTTCATCAAGAACCTCCGCACCATGGTCGACCGCGACTACCCCGGCCGCATCCTGATCGCCGAGGCGAACCAGTGGCCGCGGGAGGTCGCCGCGTTCTTCGGCACGGAGGAGGAGCCCGAGTGCCACATGGCGTTCGACTTCCCGGTCATGCCGCGCATCTTCTACTCCCTCCGCGCGCAGACGGCGAACGAGCTGAAGAAGGTGCTCTCCGAGACGTTCGACATCCCCAGCGGCGCCGCCTGGGGCGTGTTCCTCCGCAACCACGACGAGCTCACGCTCGAGATGGTGTCCGAGGAGTACCGCCAGGCCATGTACGGCTGGTACGCCTACGACCCGCGGATGCGCTCCAACATCGGCATCCGCCGCAGGCTCGCGCCGCTTCTGGACAACTCGCGCGCCGAGCTCGAGCTGATCAACGCCCTGCTCTTCTCCCTCGCCGGCAGCCCGTTCCTGTACTACGGCGACGAGATCGGCATGGGCGACAACATCTGGCTCAACGACCGCGACGCGTCGCGCACGCCGATGCAGTGGACGCCCGACCGGAACGCCGGCTTCTCGGCCGCCGACCCCGGCAAGCTCGTGCAGCCGATCGTCCAGTCGCTCGTCTACCACTACAACCAGGTCAACGTGGAGGCGCAGCTGGCGCAGTCCCGCTCCCTGCTGCACTGGATGCGGAACGTCCTGCACGTGCGCCGCGGCCACCCGGCGTTCGGCCTCGGGTCGATGCGCGTCCTCGAGACGGACCACGAGTCGGTGCTCGCCTTCGTGCGGGACTACGCCGGCTCGGGCTCCGAGATGGGCGACCAGCCCGAGGAGGTGCTCTGCGTCTTCAGCTTCAACCACAACCCGGTCTCGGTCACGATCACGGACCCGGAGAACCCCGGATCGACGCTCAGCGACCTGTTCGGCGGCGGCCGCTTCCCCGGATTCTCGGACGACGGCACGCTGACGATGACGCTCGGCACGCAGGGCTTCTTCTGGCTCCACGTCGCCAAGGCGCACGAGGCCCGCTGACCCGGCAGCACGCCGAGGGGCCTCCGGCCGATGTCGGAGGCCCCCTTTAGGCTGTCGGCGTGAGCACCACCGGAACGACCGAGACGCAGACCGAGCCGATGCTGTTCGACGACGCCGAGCAGGAGCTCGTCCCCTCCGAAGGGGCGCGGTGGTTCGACCTGCTGGCCGTGTTCGACCTCGAGACCACCGGCATCGACGTCCGCACGAGCCGCATCGTCACCGCGCACGTCGGCGTGATCGACGCGGCGGGCGAGCCGATCGAGGGCACGACCTGGCTCGCCGATCCCGGGGTCGAGATCCCGGCCGGCGCCTCCGCCGTCCACGGGATCAGCACCGAGCACGCCCGCGCGCACGGCCGCCCCGCCGGCGAGGTTGTGGCCGAGATCTCCGAGGCGCTGCGCTCGCTCCTCGCCCGCGGCATCCCGGTCGTCGTCTACAACGCCCCCTACGACCTCTCGCTCCTCGCCCACGAGGCGCGCCGCTGGGGCGTGCCCGTGCTGCTCGACCCGAGCCCCGTCGTCGATCCGCTCGTGATCGACAAGGCGGTGGACCGCTACCGCAAGGGCAAGCGCACCCTGACCCTCGCCGCCGAGCACTACGGCGTCGCCCTCACCGAGGCGCACGACGCGGGCGCGGACGCGATCGCGGCGGGCCGCGTCGCCCAGGCGCTGGGCCGCGCCTTCGCGGACGAGCTCGGAGTCGGCGCGGAGGCCCTGCACGCGCTCCAGGTCGACTGGTGCCGCACCCAGGCCGAGTCCTTCCAGGAGTACATGCGCCGCGTCCGCGACGAGTCCTTCGTCGCCGACGGGGGCTGGCCGGTCCGCCACTGACCCCTCAAGTCAGCGTGCGCCCCTCGCGCAGGAGCGCCACGTACTCCGCGATCCGCCGCTCCCGCGTCGCCGCCCGCTTCAGCTGCGAGAGGCGGAAGAGGAACGCGAAGCGCTTCTGCCCGCCGACGGTCGCGAAGAAGGCCAGGGCCTGCGGATCCGCGTCGAGCGCCCGCTGGAAGTCGTCCGGCACCTCCGCATCGCGCTGCCGGTAGGCCGCGTCCCAGCGCCCGTCGGCGCGTGCCCGCTCGACCTCGGCCAGCCCGCCCGGCAGCATCCGGCCCTCCGCCAGCAGCCGTGCGACGTGATCGCGATTGACCTTGGACCACGGGCTCGCGCGACGCCGCGGGGTGAAGGCCTGGAGCTTGAACTGCTCGTCGAAGGCTCCCGCCTGACCGTCGATCCAGCCGTGGCAGAGCGCGATATCGAGCGCCTCGGCGTAGGTGATCCCCGGATCGACGGCGGCCTTCTTCCGCAGCTTCAGCCGGACTCCGTCCGGGTCGGGCTCGCCGCGGAGGTAGGCGTCCCACTCTTCAGGAGTCGTGAACGGCAGGATCGGCTTGTCGGCGAAGGACACCATGCCGGGACGCTACCGCGCCGGCTCCCCGACGGCCACGGCCCGCCCGTCGGCGCAAGCCCTCGCTCCGCGGACCGCGGCGCTGTGGGATCGGGTGAGCACGTGTTCCCCCTCCCCCCCCTCTCGCAAGGAGAAGTCATGCCCACGATCCGCACGGTCACCGTCCTCGGCAGCGGAGTGCTCGGCTCCCAGATCGCCTTCCAGTCGTCCTTCCACGGCTTCGCCGTCACCGTCTACGACCTCTCCGACGACGTCCTCGAGTCGGCGCGCGAGCGGCTCCGCGGTCTCGCGGGCGTCTACGAGTCGGTGCCCGGCGGCGTCGCCGGCGGACCGCAGGAGGCGCTCGACTCCCTCCGCCTCACCTCCGACCTCGCGGAGGCTGTCGCCGACGCCGACCTCGTGATCGAGGCCGTCCCCGAGGACCTGGGCCTGAAGCAGGAGCTGTACGGCCGCCTGGGTGCGCTCGCTCCCGAGCGCACGGTCTTCGCGACCAACTCGTCCACGCTGCTCCCCAGCGACCTGAAGGCCTCGACCGGCCGACCCGACCGGTTCCTCGCGCTGCACTACGCCAACCACGTCTGGGCGCAGAACACGGCCGAGATCATGGGGACGACGGACACGGACCCCGCCGTGGTCGACGCCATCGTGGAGTTCGCCGTCTCCAGCGGCCTCGAGCCCATCAGGCTGCAGAAGGAGAAGGCCGGCTACGTCCTGAACTCGCTGCTGGTGCCGCTCCTCAACGCCGCGTCGGGGCTGCTCATGGGCGGTTACGCCGACCACGAGACCATCGACAAGACCTGGAGGATCGGCACCGGCGCCCCGCTCGGACCCTTCCAGATCTTCGACGTCGTCGGTCTGCGGACCGCCTACAACATCGCCGCCGCGGCCCCGGACGAGGCCTCCCAGGCGTTCGCCGCCCACCTGAAGACGGAGTACCTCGATCGCGGCCGCCTCGGAACGGCCACCGGAGAGGGCTTCTACCGCTACTGAGGACCGCCCCGCACGAACGACGAAGGGCCCCCGACCGTGAGGTCGAGGGCCCTTCGAGGAAGGCTACTTGCCGAAGTTCTTGTAGCGGCTGTTGAACTTCTCGACACGGCCGGCCGAGTCCATGATGCGCTGCTTGCCCGTGTAGAACGGGTGCGAGGCGGAGGAGATCTCGACGTCGATGACGGGGTAGGTCACGCCGTCGAGCTCGATCGTCTTGCTGCTCTTCGCGGTCGAGCGGGTGAGGAAGGTCTCACCGGACGCGAGGTCGCGGAAGACGATCGCGGAGTACTCGGGGTGGATGTCGGTCTTCATGGTCGTGTCCTGTCGTCGATGGTCCTGAACCGCACCTGTCGTCGACGGGAACGGGTGGATGAGGGCGGGCGCACCGCGAACGGGCCCGAACCAGCTACCGAGAATACCAGACCGGCAGCGCGCGCAGAAGTCGCGCCGCGCCCGGACCTCGGAGACGGGGTCAGCCGCGGGCGCGGGCCGAGAAGCGCCCGTTCTCGCGGGTGAGAGCGATGTCGAGCCCGAAGGTCTCGGCGAGCGTCGCCTCGGTCAGGGACTCGGCCAGCGGGCCCGCCGCCACCACCGCTCCGTCCCGGAGGAGCAGGGCGTGGGTGAAGCCGTCGGGGATCTCCTCGACGTGGTGGGTCACCATCACGATCGCGGGCGACGCCGGGTCCTTCGCGAAGCCACCCAGCAGCTGGACGAGCTCCTCGCGGGCGCCGAGGTCGAGGCTCGCGGCCGGCTCGTCGAGCAGGAGCAGCTCGGGGTCGGTCATGATCGCGCGGGCGATCTGGACGCGCTTCTGCTCGCCGTCCGAGAGCGTCCCGAAGGTGCGCTCGGCGAGGTGCTCGAGCTTCCACTCGGACAGCACGCGGCGGGCGCGGCGCTCGTCGATCGCGTCGTAGCCCTCGTTCCAGCGGCCGGTGACGGCGTAGGCGGCGGTCATCACGACGTCGAGCACGCTCTCGCCGGCCGGGAGGCGGCGCGCCATCGCGGTCGAGGCGTAGCCGATGCGCGGGCGCAGCTCGAACACGTCGACCCGGCCGAGGGTCTCCTCGAGCAGGTGCGCGGCACCGGTCGAGGGGTAGTTCTGCGCGGCGGCGATCTGCAGGATCGAGGTCTTGCCCGCCCCGTTGGGGCCGAGGATCACCCAGCGCTCGTCCTCGGCCACGTCCCACGACACGTGGTCGAGGATCCGCTTGCCGTTCCGGACGAAGGACACATCGACGAACGAGACAACGCTGGGCATGGGAGCCATTCTAAAGGAGGCGGCCGGGAGGCTCAGACGAGCGAGTCGTAGATCGCCCGGGTGTCCCGCGCGATCTGCGTCCAGCTGAAGTGGCTCTGCGCGCGCTCGCGGCCCGCGGCGCCCATCCGCTTCGCCGTCTCCGGGTCGGCGACGACCTCGGCGAGGGCGGCGGCCAGGTCGGCGACGTAGCGCTCCGGGTCCACGGGGGTGCCGGTGCCGTCGGTGACCTGCTCGATCGGGACGAGAAGGCCGGTCACGCCGTCGTCGACGACCTCCGGTATGCCGCCGGTCGCCGTCCCGACGACCGCCGCACCGCAGGCCATCGCCTCGAGGTTGACGATGCCGAGGGGCTCGTAGATCGAGGGGCAGACGAACGTGGTCGCGTTCGTCAGGACCGCGGAGAGCTGGTGGCGCGGCAGATGCCGGTCGATCCAGACGACGCCGGTGCGCTCCTCCTGGAGGCTGCGGACGAGGGAGGTGACCTCGGCCATGATCTCGGGGGTGTCGGGGGCGCCCGCGCAGAGCACGAGCTGCACCTCGGGAGGCAGGGTCGCGGCGGCGCGGAGCAGGTAGGGCAGGCCCTTCTGCCGGGTGATGCGGCCGACGAAGACCACGGAGGGGCGCGAGGGGTCGATGCCCAGCTCGGCGAGGACGGCCTCGTCCTCGACCGGGTGCCAGGCGTCGAGGTCGATGCCGTTGTAGACCACGTGGACCTTCGCCGGGTCCAGGGCCGGGTAGGAGCGGAGGATGTCCTCGCGCATGCCGCCGGACACCGCGATCACGGCGTCGGCGTTCTCGTACGCCTCCCGCTCGATCCAGCTCGAGACGCGGTAGCCGCCGCCGAGCTGCTCGGCCTTCCACGGACGCAGCGGCTCGAGGCTGTGCGCCGAGACCACGTGCGGGATGCCGTGCAGGAGCTGGGCGAGACGCCCCGCGGCGTTGGCGTACCAGGTGTGGGAGTGGACCAGGTCGGCCCCCGCCGCGTCCTGCGCGATCTGCAGGTCGACCCCGAGGGTCTGCAGCGCGCCGTTCGCCTCGGCGAGCTCCGCGGGGACGGAGTACGCGAACGTGCCCTCCTCCTCGCGCGGCGCGCCGAAGCAGCGCACCACGACCTCCAGGTCGCTGCGCAGCGCCTTGGTGAGCTCGGCCACGTGGACACCGGCTCCCCCGTACACCTCGGGCGGGTATTCCTTGGTCAGCAGATCGACTCGCACCCCCGAACCGTAGTACAGGGCGCTCCCCCGGCGACAGCCGGGGTCCACGGGGAAGCCCGAGCCCCTACTGTGGTGCCATGCAGTCAAAGAAGATCTTCGGCATCGTCCTCGCCGGCGGCGAGGGAAAGCGCCTCATGCCCCTCACGGCGGACCGGGCCAAGCCCGCGGTGCCGTTCGGCGGGCAGTACCGGCTGATCGACTTCGCGCTGTCCAACCTGATCAACTCCGGTCTCACCCAGATCGTCGTGCTGACGCAGTACAAGTCGCACTCGCTCGACCGCCACGTCTCGCAGACCTGGCGCCTCTCCGGGCTCCTGAACTCCTACGTCGCCTCGGTCCCCGCGCAGCAGCGCCTGGGCAAGCGCTGGTTCAGCGGCTCGGCCGACGCGATCCTGCAGAGCCTCAACCTGATCCGCGACGAGAAGCCCGACATCGTCGTCGTGGTCGGCGCCGACCACGTCTACCGCATGGACTTCTCGCAGATGATCGACGCGCACATCGCGTCCGGTGCGAAGGCGACCGTCGCGGCCATCCGCCAGCCGATCGAGCTCGCGGACCAGTTCGGCGTCATCCAGCTCGCCGGTGACGAGGCGGGCGACGGCATCGTCCCGACGATGATCTCCGAGTTCCTCGAGAAGCCCAAGGACGCCGTCGGCCTGGCCGACTCCCCGCACGAGGTCCTCGCCTCCATGGGCAACTACGTCTTCGACGCGGACGCCCTGATCGACGCGGTCATCCGCGACGGCGAGTCCTCCACGTCGGACCACGACATGGGCGGCGACATCATCCCGGACTTCGTCGCGCGCGGCGAGGCCGGCGTCTACGACCTCAAGCTCAACGACGTCCCCGGCTCGACCGACCGCGACCGCTACTACTGGCGGGACGTCGGCACCATCGACTCCTTCTTCGAGGCCCACCAGGACCTCATCTCGGCGCTGCCGGTCTTCAACCTCTACAACCAGCAGTGGCCGATCTTCTCGTCGCAGCTGAACTCCCCTCCGGCCAAGATCGTCCGCGACGGCAAGGGCAACATGGGATCGACGGTCGACTCGGTCGTCTCGCTCGGTACCGTGATCTCGGGCGCGCACATCGAGCGCAGCGTCGTCGGGCCCTGGACGGTCATCGAGTCGAACGCGACGGTCACCGACTCGGTGGTCTTCGATAAGGTCCGCATCGGTCCGGACGCGCTGGTCGTCCGCGCTATCCTCGACAAGGACGTCGTCGTCGAGCCCGGTGCTCGAGTCGGCGTGGACCACGACCGCGATCGCGAGCGCGGGTTCACCGTCACCGAGTCGGGCATCACCGTCGTCGGCAAGGGCGTCGTCGTCCACCCGTAGCACCCCCGCGGGTCGAGCTCTGCGCCCCGGCGCGCCCACCCGACCGATCGGACCGGCCCATGAGTGAGCGTCCTGCGACGCCTGCCCGCTTCCTCGTCGTCCTCGACGCGGACTCCACCCTCCTCCAGGACGAGGTGATCGAGCTCCTCGCGGTGCACGCCGGCTCCGAGGAGCGCGTCGCCGCCGTCACGGAGCGGGCGATGCGCGGCGAGCTCGACTTCGGCGAGAGCCTCCGCGAGCGGGTCGCCACTCTCGCCGGGGTCCCGGAGTCGGTGCTCCCCGGTGTGAGCTCGGGCGTCCGCGTCACGCCCGGCGCCGCCGAGCTCGTGGCCGGCGTCCACGCCGCCGGCGGCCGCATCGGTGTGGTGTCCGGAGGGTTCCACGAGGTCCTCGACCCGGTCGCCGGTGCGCTCGGCCTCGACTTCGTCCGGGCCAACCGCCTCTGCTGCGGGGACGGCCTGCTGACCGGAGCGGTCGACGGGGCGGTCATCGACGCCGCGGCCAAAGCGGAAGCGCTCCGCGAGTGGGCGGCGGTCTCGGGCGTCCCGCCGCAGCGCACGATCGCCGTCGGCGACGGTGCGAACGACCTGGAGATGATGGCGGTCGCCTCCCTCGCGGTCGCCTTCAACGCCAAGCCCCTGGTGCGCGAGCGCGCCGACCTCGTCGTCGGCGGCCTCGACCTGTCGCAGCTGCTGCCTGTCCTCGGCCTCCGCGGCTGAGGCCCGCCTCCCCCGGCCTCAGGAAGGTCAGCGGCCCGCGATCGCGACGAGTCCGGCGCAGCCGAGCGCCAGCGCCCAGCTGACGAGCGAGCCCACCAGGAAGTACTCCGCCTTCTCGCCGCTGCCGCCGTCGCGGGAGATCTCGGGGAAGCGCACGATCCCCTTGGCCGCGAGCACGGCACCGGCGAGGCCGATCGCTCCGGCGAGCGTGAGGCCGGCGATCAGCAGCCGCTCCAGCGGTCCGATCGTGCGCCCGCCCTGGAGGTCCGGCAGGCGGGCGTCGGCCGGCTCCCGACGCGCGAACCGCTCGCTCCAGCGCGGGCGCGGCGCGGGCTCGGCCTGCGGGAGCTCGCGGAACAGTGCCGCCCGCACGATCACGTTGCCGCTCTCCAGCAGGAAGAGCCCGGCTCCGACCGCCAGAGCGAGCTGCTCGATCGGAGGGAGCGTGCTCGCGACGATGGTCGGCGCGAGCGGCCCCGTCGGGATGCCGACGGCGCGGTCGACAGCGGTCAGCACCAGGACCGCCGCGACGAGGGCGACGGCCGGACGCAGACCCCCGGGCGGCCGCGCGTTCTCGACGGTCGTGGTCGTCAGCAGCCAGGCTCCGGCCAGGACGACGACGATCGCCGCACCGAGCGGCGGGGCTCCGACGAGGAGCGCTGCGGTCACGGCTGCGGCGGCGAGCACGGGGATCGCGAGGAGGGCCGCACGGCGGCGGAGGTGCGTGCGCGCGAGGTCGCCGAGGCCGATCACGGCGAGCAGCAGCGCCGTCAGCACGTCTCCTCCAGCAGGCGCGCGCCGGCGAGGAGGGCGCCCGCTCCCGCGCGCCGCAGCGCCTGCGAGACGGCGGGCTGCGAGATCGACTCCTGCTCGCCCAGCTCCTTCTGCGACGCTCCGCGCAGGCTCCCCAGCACGAGTCGGCGATCGCGCGCGCTGAGCGCTCCGACCAGCGCGTCGCGGGAGAGGAGGTAGGCGTTGACGGCCGCCTCGCCGGAGTCCCCGTCGGCGTCCCCGGCGACGAACCATCCGCGGGCCGTGGGCACGGCACCGTCCTCGAGCGCGTGGGCGCGATCGATGGCCTCGCGCGCGCGCCACCAGCCGGACCCGTCCTCGAGGTCCCCCGCGATCCCCGACCCGACCACCCGCACCTCGCCCAGGCCGATGCCCGCGCGGCAGTCGACGCCGGCCGGGAGCGAGAGGCGCGCCTGCAGCGTCGCCCGGAGTGCGGCGTGGACGGAGGGGTAGATCGCCTGGAACTCGTCGCCGACCGTCGGGTGCAGGGGCTGGATCGCCGGGACCGCGGCCTCCACCTCGGCGAAGCCCCGCTCGATCTCGCGCTGAGCACCCGCGCGGTCGACGAGGGAGCGGGAGGTCACCAGGTCCAGGAGCACGGCGACGACATCGGAGGAGGTCATCGCATAAGCCTAGAGCTTATATCCGTCGGATATAAGCCCAGGGCTTATCGGTCAGTGGCCCATCCCGAGGCCGCCGTCGACCGGGATCACGGCACCCGAGATGTACGCGGCCTCGTCGCCGGCCAGCCAGCGCGTGACCTTCGCGACCTCGGCAGCGGTGCCGTAGCGGGCGAGCGGGATGCTCTTCCGGTACTCCGCCTGCTGCTCCGGCGAGAGCTCCGCGGTCATGTCGGTCTCGATGAAGCCGGGAGCGACGACGTTGGCGGTAATGTTGCGGGCGCCGAGCTCGCGGGTCAGCGAGCGGGCGAAGCCCACGAGGGCGGCCTTCGACGAGGAGTAGTTGATCTGGCCCGGCGACCCGTAGAGGCCGACCACGCTGGAGATGAGGACGACGCGACCGAAGCGCTGCTTGAGCATCCCCTTCGATGCGCGCTTGACGACGCGGAACGCCCCGGTGAGGTTCGTGTCGACGACGGACGTGAAGTCCTCCTCCGTCATGCGCAGCAGCAGGGTGTCGCGGGTGATGCCCGCGTTCGCCACCAGGATCTCGACCGGGCCCAGCTCCGCCTCGACCTGCGTGAACGCGGCGTCGACGGAGGCGGCGTCGGTCACGTCCGCGACGACGGTGAGGGAGCCCTCCGGACCGAAGCCCGAGCGCGCGGTCACGGCGACCCGGTGACCGGCGGCCACGAACTCCTGGGCGATGGCGAAGCCGATCCCCCGGTTGCCCCCGGTGACGAGGACGGTGCGCGGCGTGGTCATGGTGTCCCTCCTGCCGGCGCTCGTGCGGCGCCGGGCGACCCGTACATCCTAGAGGCGCGTCGCGCAACAGATTCCGGGATGAGGCCCTCCCGGCCTGCACCCGGCCGC